>JAYSBB010000144.1:0-5331 GCA_041915645.1 Tolumonas sp. | reverse complement strand
GCATACCACCTTCAGCAGCTGGCTTCCCCTCTACGCCAATCCATGACTGTCGCACTTATTATCTGAATTCGGGATAAATCAATATCACTGACAGACAATAAAAAACAATCCCCGAATTATGGTTTAGAAACGCCTGACTCAGACCATAATCTATGGTTGATAACACTAATACGATACCACAGGCAGCTAATGTTTTAGCTTCAGCTGAAGCAGCGGTAGTAAGCTGTTTTTTAAACGTTGTCAGTGGGAATAAAAACAAGGCAAATAATGCACCAAGTCCAATGATCCCGCGTTTGGCCATTTCATCGAGAAATTGATTATGTGCGTGGCCATGGAAGTCATAGGCTTCTTTCGTGATAAGTCCGCTCTTGTATTGCTGTTCTTGCGACACTCGGACGCCATTATTACCCCAGCCAAATATTGGTTTTTTAACAAAACTATCAATCGCGCTCTTCCAGAATTCAAAACGGTAACCTAAAGACGTATCTTTAGGGCCGCCGGAAAAATAAAGACTGATATCTTGTTTGGCTGCCTGAACACGCTGTGGTACGCCGCTTTGTGGCATTAGGCAAAAACTAATTAATAAGCATAATGCTAAAGCCATACTCCATTTTATTCGAGTCGAAAACCAATTGTTAAATATACGGTAACCAACAAACAGAATTACTGGGAATAATACCCAACCACCACGAGAACTGGATAGAATACTCCCCAATATACCTAGAATACTGGCAATTGAAAAATAAATAAGTTGCTGATAGCGAGCTGATTTTATCGCCCACATCACGCCACATAAACTAAGCAACCCGAGGGACATACTGATATCACCACCCTGAATTGTTGTCATCCATTCAAAAGCTCTGCCATAACCAGCTATTTGCCGATCCCATAGTGCACGAACACCAGCGGCAATAGCGCCGGTGGCGATACCGTTCATTAACCAGAGAAAACGAGGTGGGTAACGTAGACACAATAATAAGATGGCGAGACCCATGAGGGCCCGACTGGGTCGATCAAATTCTTTAAGGGCACCACCGTCCCAGAGAATAGAAATACCTTGGATCAGAACATAAGCCAGAAATGCCAATAGAAGACATTTGCTGTTCTGATCTAAAACAGAATAACTTTTTTTATTTATTAATAATGGCAATGATAATAATAATAAAACAGCAGATGCATATGAATAGCCACTGGGCACACTAATACAAAGTGCAAAAAATAAAAAATAGCAAAGCTGAATAACCCAGTATTTTTTGGATTCTTGTTTTTCTGTCATTTTATTTTCCGAAACAAATAATTGCCGCGAATTTTGCGCCATAAACCAAACACATCGGTTTTTGGGAAAATCGCAATCCGACGAATGGCCAGATTATCTTGGTGTATAGCTAATGGACCGGAGTTGGTAGCTACGGCAAAAGGATAACCCGCCTCAGCAACTAAACTTTTACTCTGCTCGTTATAATCACCATAAGGATAAGCAAACGAAATTAATGTTTTTCCGAGTAGTTGCTCCAGCATTTTTTTATTTTCAACAATCTGATGGTGCTGTTCGGCTGCGGTTAATTTGCTGAGGCGGGGGTGTGTCAGTGTATGCCCACCGATTTCTACATAACCGCTGTTAGCTATTTGTTTTAACTCATCCGGTGTCATCAACGGCACTGGGCGATCGGGGTTTTCGCTGACCTCTACATCCCAGCGATTATGGTTTTCACCACTGACGGCATAAATGACCGCTTTGAAATTATATTTTTTCAGCAACGGCAATAGCAGGGTGAGATTATCGCGATAACCATCATCCACTGTAATGATGACGAATTTTTTACCCGGTTGCAGACGGTGGATAAAACCATGCTCTGCCAGATCCTGAAACGTTAGCGTTTCATAACCTAACCATTGCAGCAGTTTGAAATGTTTTTCCAGCATGCTGACGGGTAACCAGGTGCCATGCACACCTTTTTCGGAATCGTGTTGGATAAAACGGTGGTACATAATGACCGGCACTTCACGCTGGCGGGTGTAAATGTAAGCATCCTGATACACCTGCTCCAGCTTGGTGACAATACGATTCAGATCATATTCCTGCTGGATCTGTTGTCTTACATGGCTATCGGTTTGCTGTAATGCAATACCACTTTCAATTTCATCGATAAGTGCTGGAAAATCGATATCGAGGTCTTTCGGGCCGATGTCGCCAAAGTTGCTGGCTAGCGCCTGCGGCAAATTGTGTGGCGTAATGACCCCGAGCGCTTTGGCTTCACCAATCGCCAGTGTCGGGCGGCCACACAGCAGTGATTCCATGGCTACACGGCCGGCACCGATCACCAGATCAGCCTGTTGCATACGGGCTGGAATGTCTTGTACGTAACCGACAAATTCGACGCTATTTTGAAAGCGTTGGAAACGCTCGGTGACCTGGCTGCCACTGATCACTTGCACTCGGTAACGATTCAGATCGATCACCTCATCAAGCAAACGGTAACAGACATCGCCTTTCGGGCCTGTCAGTCGGCCGACAATGATGATCAGTGGTTTGTCGTTGTGCGGTGGTGCAACGGCGGTGAATTTTTCCGTTTCTATACCGTTACGAATGACATGGATCTGGTCGGCGGAAACACCTAATGAATCAATTAACTGTTGTTTGATATCTTCACACACGGCAACTGCAGCATAACCTAACGCGTGGAACGCTTTGCGTGAGGCATGGACAGGCTGACGGCCGTGTACGGTCGTGATCATCGGGGTGCCGGTGAGTTTACAGGCAATATAACTGCTCCAACCGGAAGCGCGGCTATGTGCGTGTACCAGTTGGATATTGTGTTTTTTAATCAGCCAAATCAGATAGGCCACATGCCAGAAGCGGCGTGGAATACTGCGTTTATTAAAACGCAGCTTAAAAAAAATGCCCTTTGTGGGTTTAGTCAGCGTGTCGGAAACGAAAATGACCTGATGGCCTTTTTCGATCAGTTTGTCACCAATAGTGGTGGCATACACTTCCGCACCAGTTACTTCTAACTGGGAGAGGGCCATCAGGATGTTCATGCAATCAATCTCGCAACTGCGGGGCCTGAGACCCCCAACAACAGGGTTATTTGTTCAACCACGCCATGTATTCAGCGACACCTTCTGCAACGGTGCGGAATTTCACGTCACAGCCGGTGGCACGCAGTTTGGTCAGATCGGCCTGTGTGAAGCTTTGGTAACGGCCTTTCAGGTGCTCTGGGAACGGAATGTATTCAATTTCACCTTTACCGTGGTGTTTCAATACCGCTTCAGCGACGTTCTGGAATGGTTCGGCTTTGCCGGTACCGCAGTTGAAGATGCCGGATTTGTCGGGGTGATTCATAAACCACAGTACCACTTTGGCGACATCTTCCACGTAGATGAAGTCACGCGTTTGGCCGCCATTCGGGAAACCGTCACAACCTTCGAACAGTTTGACGTTTTCACCTTTTAGCACCTGATTATTCAGGTGGAAAGCGACACTGGCCATGCTGCCTTTATGCTGTTCACGCGGGCCATAGACGTTGAAGTATTTCAGACCCACGATCTGCAGATCGGTTTCCGGCAGAATACGACGGACATATTCATCGAACAGGAATTTTGAGTAACCGTAAACGTTCAGTGGCTGTTCGAAACGACGTTCTTCGATGAAGTTGTCATTGCGGCCACCGTAAGTGGCGGCAGACGAAGCGTAAATAAACTGCACGCCATATTCCAGGCAGTAATGCAGCAGGTCTTTGGAATATTCGTAGTTGACGTCCATGACGAATTTGCCGTTCCACTCGGTGGTGGCTGAACAGGCGCCTTGGTGCAGAATGGCACTGATACCGCCCCACTCTTCGAAATGATCGCCGGAAACGATGCGGGCAATAAACTCGTCTTTATCAATGTAATCAGCGATATCGAGATCGACCAGATTGGCAAATTTGGTGCCGTCAGTCAGATCGTCAACCACGACGATGTCTTTACGACCCGCTTGGTTTAATGCTTTTACCAGATTACTGCCGATAAAACCGGCGCCACCAGTTACGATGATCATGTGCTATCGCCTCGCAGACGTTATCTAAAGATGCTCAGTGGCTACTGAGAATATGGCCCCAGTTTACCATATTTAACGCAGACTGCAGTTTGTTCTGCATTACACGCCGGGTTCCGGATGCAGGCGGCGACAAGCGCGTCCATCGGCATGGAACAGATGACAACGCTCGGCAGGAATACCAATTGCCAGCGGCACGCCTTCCGCCACCACGGCAACATCATGGTGCCGGTAAACCAGCGGCTCGGCATAACCGGGCAACTGCAGATGAATTTGGGTTTCGTTGCCAAGTTGCTCGACCACCAGAATTTCACCATATAACTGATGTTGACTGCTATCGGCATCCAGCAGGTGTTCAGGGCGAATGCCCAGTGTCATCGGCTCGCCGACCGTGACATTAGAGCCATCGACTGTAAGCCAGAGGCGGGTTTGTCCCATTATTTCAACCTCTACCTGCTGTGGCTCCACGGCCAGCACGGTGACGGGCAGGAAATTCATTTTCGGGGAACCAATAAAGCCGGCGACAAAACGGTTAGCCGGATAATGGTAGAGTTCGAGTGGTTTACCCACCTGAGAGATGGCGCCACCGTCCAGTACCACGATTTTATGCGCCAGTGTCATGGCTTCGATCTGATCGTGGGTAACGTAAATCATGGTGCAGGCCAGACGTTTGTGCAGACGCGCCAGTTCAATGCGCATTTGCACCCGCAATGCGGCATCCAGATTGGACAGTGGTTCGTCGAGCAGAAATACATGTGGTTCTGCGACTAGAGTTCGGCCAATCGCCACCCGTTGCCGTTGGCCGCCGGACAAAGCTTTCGGCTGGCGTTCGAGTAAGGCACTTAGTTGCAAAATATCGGCGGCTTGTTGTACCCGCTGGGTTATTTCAGCTTTATTGGTGCCTGCCAGTTTTAGCCCAAACGACATATTGTCGGCCACACTTAGGTGCGGATAGAGCGCATAGGATTGGAATACCATGCCGACCCCGCGCTCGGTGGGCGGAATGTCATTCATGCGTTGCTCACCAATCAGTAAATCACCTGAAGTGATATCTTCCAAACCGGCGATCATGCGCAGTAAAGTTGATTTGCCACAGCCGGATGGGCCAACAAAGACCACGAATTCACCGTCGTTAATATCGAGATTGATGTCTTTGGAAATGGTGACATCGCCGAAGGTTTTACTGACGTTACGCAGGATAACTCCCGCCATACCTGGCTCCTTACTGCTTGTTTTTTCTGGTGGAATGATCTTATTACACCGTTAGATGGTGAATAATGCCTTGAGTCGGGGCA
>JAYSBB010000143.1:0-5348 GCA_041915645.1 Tolumonas sp. | reverse complement strand
GCTTGCCGACAGCACCTGACCATCGTTTAATGTTATTTTTGCTTGTTCATCCGTTTGTATCAGCGCATTTATCTGTGCCGGACAATACAATTGAACATTCGGTAATGTTTGCAGCTGTTGCCATAACGCCAGCTGGAGCAGGCGGTTTTCAATGATATAACCCAGCTCGGTAATGCCCGCTTCATGCGCATGAAAGTGGGTTTCCAACCCGTTCACTTCCCAGGTTGCCAGTTCGGTATAGGCGCGTACCCGCATCGCCAAAATGGCATCCCAGACACCGGCTTGTTGCAATAACGCCACCGATGCAGGGCTGATGGCAGAGACACGTAGATCCATTGCTTGCTCTGGCGCATAGACTTCCGGTTCTGTTTGCTCCACCACCGCGATCTGCCAGCCCTGTTGGGCTAATAAACAAGCAGCTGCGGCGCCGACCATGCCGCCACCCACTACGATGAGGTCAAATTGTGTTTTTTCCTGGTTTTCGTTTGTTTTGTGCACATGAAACTCCGTCGACACTGACGCGATAACCTATCTTAACGACAACCAAGGGTTGCGTCATGGAAACACTGACCTTCTGTCGGGATATCTGCTAACATGCGCGGCAATTTCGCTTTCTGTTTTGTTCTGGTTTACCGCCATGAAAGATCAACTGTTTGCCGCCCCGATTGCTCAGTTGGGCGACTTTTGCTTTGACGAAAAGGTCGTTGAAGTCTTTCCCGACATGATCCAACGTTCCGTGCCGGGTTATTCCAATATTTTATCTGCTATCGGCATGATGACCGCGCGTTTCGCCCAACCCGGCTCGAATCTCTATGATCTCGGCTGTTCGCTGGGTGCCGCAACACAAATGATGCGCCGCAACGTCTCGCATGCTGATTGTCAGATCATCGGCGTCGATAACTCAGCGCCGATGGTCGAACGCTGTCGCCAACATCTGGCTACCTACAAAAGTGCCGTTGCCGTTGAGATCTGCCAAGCCGATATTCAAGCCGTAGACATTGAAAATGCCTCGGTGGTCGTGCTGAATTTCACACTGCAATTCATTGAGCCCGCTGAACGCATCACCTTATTACGCCGTATTTATGCGGGCTTGCGCCCCGGTGGTATTTTGATTCTAAGTGAAAAATTCCGCTTTGATGACGCCGAGGTCAGCGATTTGCTGGTGGAATTACACCTCGATTTCAAACGTGCCAATGGTTACAGCGAGCTGGAAATCAGCCAGAAACGCACCATGCTGGAAAATGTATTACGCGCTGACAGCGTCGATAATCATAAACAACGGCTACAAGACGCCGGTTTTGAGCACATCGATCTCTGGTTCCAGTGTTTCAATTTTGGCTCGATTGTCGCCATCAAAGATAAAGGAACCGTAGCATGATTGATTTTGCTTCCTTTTATCAGGTCATTGCCAAAAGCCGCTTAAGCCACTGGCTACACACCCTGCCAGCGCAACTTTATGCGTGGGAAAACAGTGAACGTCACGGCAATTTGCCAAAATGGCAAAAGGTGTTAGCCAAGCTGGAACATTACTCCAGCCCGCACGTTAACATCCAGGATCGCGTCGAGATCGGTCAGGCGGGTGAACTCAATGCTGGCGAAACCAAAAAACTGGAAAACTTACTGCAGCATTTACACCCGTGGCGTAAAGGGCCATTCCATTTATTTGGTATTCATATTGATACCGAATGGCGCTCTGACTGGAAATGGGATCGTGTCTCACCACACATCAGCCCATTGAAAGGCCGTTATGTATTAGATGTCGGCTGTGGTAGTGGTTATCACCTGTGGCGTATGCGCGGTGAAGGTGCTGATCTGGCCGTGGGTATCGACCCGACGGCGCTGTTTTTATGCCAATTTAGCGCCATTAAACATTTAGCCGGCAATGATCAGCATGTACATTTTTTACCACTGGGTATTCAAGAGCTACCGGCACTGCGCGCATTCGATACCGTATTTTCCATGGGCGTGCTTTATCACCGCCGTTCCCCCATCGATCATCTTTACCAGTTAAAAGATCAACTGCGTGGCGGTGGTGAATTGGTGCTGGAAACATTAATCATTGATGGTGATGAAAACACCGTACTGGTGCCCGATGATCGCTATGCACAAATGAACAATGTCTGGTTCTTGCCTTCGGCAGCAGCGATGATCAAATGGCTGAAAAAATGCGGCTTTCAGGATGTGCGCGTGGTCGATGAAGCCATTACTACTACCGACGAACAACGTAGCACCAGCTGGATGCGCAATGATTCTTTAGCGCAATATCTGATGCCCGATGATCCTTCACGCACGATTGAAGGCTATCCGGCACCAAAGCGCGCCGTTTTTGTTGCGACCAGAGGCTCAGAAGACTAGTGCCTCAATCGTTATCTGATATAAACTTACAGCAATTTTTTGTTAACCACATCGAATCGATATCATCATGACTAAAGTATTACCGGGTTTTGCCTTGCTCACCTTGAGTCTGTTTTCAGGATATTCCGCTGCAGAAGGCAACAATGATGCTGCCGTACAGCAATTACTGAAGCAACAAACTGAATTAAATACTCGTCTGAGCATGTTGCTTGATCAACAAGGCCATACAGCAAAACAGCTGAATGAACTGAAAAGTTTGCAACAACAACTCGGTAAACAGCTGACACCACAATCGCAGCCTCCGGTTTATAAAAAATCCTCCAAAAAAGACACCTCCGATCTTTGCATTCCAGCCGAACCAGGTAAAACCACGCCTGATGGCAAAATGATTTTAGGTGAAACTGAATGGATTTATGTTGAAGAAGCGAACGGTAACTTCATGAGCCGTATTGATACCGGTGCCACGACTTCTTCTATCAGTGCGCACGATGTCACCGTCTTTGAACGTGAAGGCCGCCGCTGGGTTAAATTTATTATGCCAATTGATGGCGGCAAAGAAGTTAATGTCGAAGCGCCGTTCGTTAAGTACATCCGAATTCGTCAGGCTAACGGTTTAGAAGATCGTCCGATTGTTCGTATGACTATTCGTATCGGTACTGTGACCGAAAAAGCCGATTTCAGCTTAACCGACCGTTCTAACATGGACTTCCCTGTGTTGATGGGGCGTGAGTTTATAAAAGATGTTGCCGTCGTTGATGTGGCACGTGAAAACGTACAAGGTAAACCGCAGATAGCCGGTGCAGTACAAGCATCTGCTCAGAAAAAAGCCAACAAAACCGACAGCACAACTGATTCGTCAAAACCTAAAACTGCCACTGAAACAGTAAAAGAAGGTGATAAAGTCATTGTTGTGAAAAAAGTACCAATCAAAGATGAAACCAAGCCAGCAGTGCAACCAACCGCTGACATCGAAAAGCCGGTGAAAAAACCTGTTAAAACAGCAATTCCGGCCGATGCTCAACCAGTAAAAGTAGCGCCAGCTGCGTCTGAAGCTACTTCGACTGATAACAAGGATAAGAAGTAATCATCATGGTCTCACGCCGTCCGTTTTATATCGTAGTCGCACTGCTCTATATTCTGGGTATTGCACTCGTTCTGTATCGTCATATCGCATTTGATGTTCCTCTGTTGCCAGGGGAATATCGCAACGTCTGGTCTGCAGAGGCCAAAGTAGAATTTGATGCAAATGGCGGCCCGGTTATGGCCTCATTAGCATTACCTGATACGCAGGAAGGTTTTACTCACGTTGACGAAAATGCTGCCAGCCCGGGTTATGGGCTTTCATTTGTCAACAAAGATGGCGTATCCCATGCTGAATGGTCAATCAGCAGCGCAACTGGTCATCAGGAACTTTACTATCGTACCGATATGTTAAGTGACCCTTATGCCAAAGCATTGCCTGTTGTCGTGCCGACGATTGATAAGTCACTGGAAAAAGAGCCTATCGCTTCAGCGATCAATCAGATCTTGAATGCAGCAAAAACTCATTCCGCAGATGCATTTACCCTGACTCGTGAAATCATTAAAGAGTTCAAAAATCAGGAACAAAATGCAGCTTTGCTGACTAAACATAAAAAACCAGCTTATCTGTTGGTTGAAATTCTGAACCAAGCCGATATTCCAGCTCGTGTAGTACGCGCGGTAAATCTGGAAGATGGTCGCCGCCGTCAGCGTACCGTTGATTATGTTCAGGTATTCAACGGCGATAAATATGACTTGTTTGACCCGGTAACCGGTGTTCAAGGTCGCCCTGACAACTTGTTATTGTGGGAATACAACTCCACACCACTGCTCGATGTTACCGGTGCCAGCAATTCTCAGGTTACCTTCTCTGTGCTGAAAAAGCTGGTGCCAGTTAATAAAGCACTGAAGGCAAAATTTGAACACACTGATATGTTTAACTTCTCGGTAGATATGCTGCCAGTCGATGAGCAATCACTGTTCAAAGGTATCTTGCTGATCCCAATCGGCGTTATGGTTGTGGTGTTCCTGCGGGTTATCTGTGGCCTGAAAACCTCTGGGACCTTCATGCCAGTATTGATTGCCGTTGCTTTCTTGCAGACGCAGTTACTCACGGGATTGGTTGGTTTTCTCAGTATCGTTGGGGTCGGCTTAGTTATTCGATCGTGGCTTTCAAAACTAAACCTGCTGCTGGTTGCCCGTATTTCCGCCATCATCATTACCGTTATTTGTATCATCGGTGGTTTGTCCGTGCTGACGTATAAACTGGGTATTACACAGGGTATGCGTATCACATTCTTCCCAATGATCATTCTTTCCTGGACTATCGAACGTATGTCGATCTTATGGGAAGAAGAAGGCCCGAAAGAAGTATTCAAACAAGGTGGTGGGTCATTATTGGTCGCAGTACTGGCTTATCTGGCGATGAATAGCGGTTTTATCCAGCATCTGACCTTTAACTTCCTTGGGTTACAGCTGATCATCATGGCAACCGTATTGGTGATGGGTAACTACACCGGCTACCGTCTGTCTGAGCTTAAACGGTTCAAGCCGTTAGCTGACGAACTGCATAAGAAGTAAATGCCATGTGGCTTTTAGAAAAGTACACCTCACCTTTTAAACTGGCTCAGCTCGGTATTATGGGCATGAACCAGCGTAACGTCAGTTATATCGGGCGCTATAATCCGCGCTCGTTATACCCGTTAGTAGACAACAAGCTGAAAACTAAACGTATTGCGGTTGATGCTGGTGTTACTGTGCCAAAACTAATTGGCACCGTGCAACATCAACACGAAGTAACCAAGATTTCAGAAATGGTTAAAGAGTGGCCGGGCTTTTGTATCAAGCCGGCGCGTGGTTCTGGTGGTAAAGGCATCCTGGTGATCATGCGCCATGAGGATGGCTTGTATTACAAACCGAATGGCAGCTCTTGTACTGCCACCGATCTGGAACGCCATATCACCAATATTCTG
>JAYSBB010000142.1:0-5541 GCA_041915645.1 Tolumonas sp. | reverse complement strand
GATCGACACTCACACTTGGGTTAACGACACCCGTATTGCCATCGGTGCCGAGGCTGACTTGCTGGTGGCTTGGCTGGCGTTTGCTGAAAGTGTTGGCATGCAGCCGGTCTCGGTGGTGGCACCGGTCAACCAGCCGTGTCTGGCGACATTGCCGGTTGATACTGTGCTGATCGGCGATCTGGAAGATCTGCAAGATCAACTTGCCGAAAAAGGCTGCGACGTATTGCTGGCCAATTCACACGGTGCGGTGATGTCAGAACAACTCGGTTTGCCGCTCATGCGCATCGGTTTTCCTATCTTTGATCGTTTTGGTGAATTCCGCCGTGTGCGTCAGGGTTACGCCGGTATTCGCGATAACCTGTTTGAAATTGCCAATTCTCAACAACAGGCCTGCCATGGCCGTCCGGTTTATCACTCACCACTGAAACAGCCGTTTGCGCAAAAACCAATGGCTGAGGAGGTCTTAGCATGAATCATTTGCAGCGACATTTACGCGTCAGCGAAGTTCACGTTCCACATCTCAAAGTGGCGTTCGCCAGTTCGGATATGAAGACGGTGAACCAGCATTTTGGTTCGTGTGAAAGCCTGCTGGTGTATGGGGTGGAACCTGATAGTTATGAGCTGATCCAAGCGGCAGAATTTCAGGTGGTGGAAGGGCATGTACCCGCCAAAGTGACCAGTCGGATTGATGTGATTGATGGGTGTTTTGCAGTGTATTGCAACGCCGTCGGCGAGGCGGTGTTTCGCCAGCTCATGACGCACGGCATTCGCGCGATCCGAGTGGAATCCGGCACGCCAATCACTGATCTGCTGCATCAGTTACAAGAGCAATGGCCACAACGCATTCCACAGAAAACCGCACGCGCCACGTCGGCAGACGATCTGGTTGATGCCTTGGAAGAAGCGGGTTGGGACGAGTAATTATCGATAGCAACACAAAAACTTAGCTCAGAGGAGAGGAAAATGAGTGGATTTATTACCGGTCTGACTCGTGGCGGCGCGGCTTGGACACCAGAGTTTGTCACTGGCGTTGATGCCCACACCTGTATTGGTTGTGGTCGCTGCTACAAAGTGTGTTCTCGTGATGTGTTCAATCTGGTTGATAAAGCCGATCTGGTTGACGAAGACGAGCTGGATGACGATCAAGATGACGTGATGATGGTGATGACAGTTGCTAATGCAGACGACTGTATCGGTTGTGGTGCCTGCTCACGCGTGTGCCCGAAAAACTGCCATTCGCACGCAACTATGCCAGCGTAAATTGCCGGCTTAATTTTATATACCCAAAGTAATTGGCGTTGCAGCAAGGCGACAAGTGAGCGAATCCCCATGAGCATAGAGATGCTATGTGATTGGGGGGAGTGAACTTTGTCAACGATGCTGCAACTTCAAGTACGAAGGGGATACAGAGTCCTTTGCAATCTTGGGTGGCAACACCCGAATGCGTTTTCACCCGGGAGCAATCCCGGGCTTTTTATTTTCCGCGCATGATGTTAGTCAGACACAAATTGGTCTGCTGCACGAAATGAATAAAATTAAAGAAGTCTTCGCTTTCCAACTCTCGGCCACTGGCGGCGCGATCGGCATAAAACAGCCCGATACTTTGCTTATCAATCACGATAGGTGAAAGGAAAAATCCCCGTGCGCAACTGATGGCTTTGGTGGCTGCAGAAAGCAGATGATTCCAACGTGGATCGGTATGGCTTTTGACCCACAAGGTTTCCTGCGACTGTAAACAATGATTGAAGATCGAACGCACGCCGGTCAGATCGACGACAAAAACTTCTTTCAGTTGCCCTTCGTCTAATGACAAGGCAAAGCGGGGTTGCAGCTGCGTTTTCTCCCGGTTTAACAGCAACACCAACACTCGATCCATACCGACACCGGTATAGATCCCTTGTAATGATTTTTGCATGATCAGGTTAATGTCGGCTTTTTCATGTGTCAGTGCCGTGAGTTCCCGTAATGTTTTCAGCTGAATAGCGTCATTCGGTTCGTTTACCGGCATGAGCGCTTTTTCGGAAGTTAACAGCGGTGCGAGGCTGGCATCAAGGTAAGGGGATAACATTAACGCGCCATAGGTATAAGCCAGTTTGATGGTCTCTTCGGCGCAAGTTTTGGCCCGCTGTTTTACCTCTTTGACATCCAGTTTCATCAGCTTACTGAGCACATTTAATTCTTGCTCGATTTGTACTGGCGTAGTTTTCGGGTTTTGTAATAACGCACTAAACGTATTGGCCTCGGCAATGGCTTGTAACTCGGGGGTACGGCGTTCCGGATCTTTGAGCGACAGTTGCAACATGCTGCCCATATTCCAGGAACTGGCTAAACCGGCACTGATTTTGGTAAAACTGGTGCCGAGCATTTCCCGTATGATTTCATTACTATCGCCCTGCGTTTGGCGCAGTTTTTGATCCAGTTGTTCGGTGATCGGGCCGCCCATACTCCAGAATGCACTCTCACCGAGATTATGCAGCAGCGCCGCGATATAGGCTTCTTCACGGGTGGCTTCGTCGTAATCGGCGAGGATCATGCGAGCCAGCATGGCGGCATGAAAAGATTGTGCGATCAGACGTAATAAGCGTTCATAGACGGGCTGCGAGATATCGTGGCTTTTGAGCAGGCTATCGACCAGTTTGGCGGTAATGCAGATCTGTTTTAGCGCATTAAAACCCAGCAGGACTACTGCCCGGCTAATGGTGGTCACCTGATTACTGCCGCGGCTATAGGTAACGCTGTTGGCGACGCGTAAAATACGGGTGGTCAACCCGTTATCATGCAGGATCGATTTACCCAGATCGGCGAGCGACATATTGTCATCCTGCGCCATTTTTTCCAGCATCCGCACCGTCGCGCATAGCGCTGGCATTTCCTGCACACTGATGCGCTCGATCCAGGCATCGGTTCCACGGGTTGATTGAATCGCCATCGTCCTGATTTCCCGCCGTTATTTTATTATTACTAACCCTAAGCATAACGAAAAAAAGCAGGTTGTCTGCAGACTTAATTTACTCTTGTGCGCTCAACCACTTAGTTATGCCATGCGCGGCCACATAACCGCTAGCAAAACAACCAGTCAACAGATAACCGCCGGTTGGCGCTTCCCAATCAAGCATCTCTCCAGCACAAAAAGTACCGGGCATATCGTTGAGCATTAGTTGCGGATCTAACGCAGAGAAACAGACGCCCCCAGCGGTGCTGATGGCTTCATCCATCGGTGTGGTGCGTAACACCTGTAGCGGGAACTGTTTGATGGCTGCCGCTAGTTGCGTTTCATTCGTGAAGGTCTCTTTGCTCAGACATTCACGCAACAGGGCTGCTTTGACGCCATCAATACCGACCTTGCTTTTTAGCTGTGTCGACAATGATTTTGCGCCGCGCGAACGCAGTTCCTGCTCAATTCGGGCTGGTGATTTGTGTGGCAGCAGGTCGAGCATTAATGTGGCTTTGCCTTCTTGTGTCAGTTGGTCGCGCAGCTCGGCAGCAAACACATAAATCAGACTGCCTTCGACACCACGTTCCGTGATCACAAACTCACCTTGGCGTTCAGTCAGTTTGCCTTCACGATCGGTCAAACTTGCTACCACGGTTTTCATCGGTGAACCAGCAAAGCGGCTGCGGAAATCATCCGACCATGCCAGCTCAAAACCACAGTTGGCGGCCTGCAACGGTGCCACGGCGATATTGCGGGCTTGTAACAAAGGCACCCATGCGCCATCAGAACCCAGCCGTGACCAGCTGCCACCACCTAAGGCCAGCAACACCGCATCGGCAGCAACGCGAGTTTCGCCATCCGGTGTTGCAAACATCAACTGCTGTTGTTCATTCCAGCCAACCCAGCGGTAGCGAACATGAAACTTCACGCCTGATTCGCGTAACCGTTGCAGCCAAGTGCGCAACATCGGTGCCGCGCGCATATCGGTTGGGAACACCCTACCAGAGCTGCCGACAAACGTATCAAAACCCAGTTCATGTGACCATTGGCGCAGAGCGTTGGCATCAAAGGCTTGTAGCAGCGGTAACATCTCTTGCTGACGATGCCGGTAGCGACTGACAAAATCGGGAAACGCTTCGGAGTGGGTAATATTCATGCCGCCTTTACCTGCCTGCAGAAATTTACGCCCCACCGATGGCATCGCATCAAACAGATCGACCTGAACTCCTTGCTGGCTTAACACCTCGGCCGCCATGAGTCCGGCGGGGCCACCACCAATAATCGCCACCCGTTTTGTTGATAATGCCACCCTGTTCTCCGTCGCTTTCCTGATCGCAATAATGGGAATTGTAACATTCAATCAAATGCTGTGCTGAAGCAGACGAAATTCCTCGGCAAAATACGGACATAAAAAAGCCACCGGAAGTCGGTGGCTGAAATAACAACGGAGTGAGGGTGTTGTTGGTCTTATTCGCCTTTTACGGTCACGGTGTAGGTGCCGATCAAACCCAGAATGTTGTTAGATTTCTGGTCCACATGGCTGACACGGCTGATGTTGCCATTTTTCTTGGCAGCATCAATTGAGCAGTCACCCAGAGCTACCATAGCCAAATAACTCTTACAGGTAGCTGTGCCTGTTTTGCTGGCTTCAGCGTTAGAAGTGGCTGTTACTGGTGCATTGATGTCGGTGTACAGCGTGCCAATTGGCTGAGAAGTTGCACAACCTGTCAGAGTGAATGCAGAGGCTAACAGGGTGCTGATAATAATTTTGTTCATGATTTATCCCGAGAGTAATGACGATACATAGATGCCATAAGGCGGGCGGCAATGTATTACAAGACTCTATTGATAACCACCTGAATTCCTACACACCTGTTAGTTGTAGCAGCCAACGTTAAATCGGTTGTTTAACCGGCGAAATGTCTTTGATAACACACCTTTCGACATACTGTCTTAACTGCGACAAAAGCTGACAAAGCTCGCCTTGTTGTCAGACAAAATAGCCTTCGCCATGTTTTATCTATATGAAAAACAATGACTTTCTATGTGGCACCTCATTTGCAGCTTTGTGATCACGGTCACAGGGAGAGACATCATGATTCAAATCGACGAAAGCGCACTGACGCAACTACATCAACTGCAGCAACAACTGGTGCAGGAATGTATCGGTTTGCGTCTGATTGCCAAGGGCGACCCTTGTTCTGGAATCAAAGTAGATATGGGGTGGACTGCCACACAACAGCCTGACGACGTGTTATTTCGTCAGGATGGTCTGGTGTTTTTAGCCGATCGCCGTCAATGGCCTTTATTAAAAGATTGTCAGATCTCACTGGCGGAACGTCAGGGGCAACCGGGTTTCAACATTCAGCCACAACCTGCAGATTGTAAATGCAGCAGCGGTAGTTGCAGCCCGACACAAGCCACCAACTGCCCATCCACCGCCAGTGTGAACTAAAAATACGCGCATAAAAATACGCACAAAGAGATACGCACAAAGGAGACGAGTCATGTGGAACTATTCAGAAAAAGTTAAAGATCACTTCTTCAATCCACGCAATGCCAAGGTGATTGCCGATGCGAACGCCGTAGGTGACGTTGGCTCGATC
>JAYSBB010000141.1:0-5555 GCA_041915645.1 Tolumonas sp. | reverse complement strand
CAAACTACAATCTTTTCGCCTTTTGCCACGCGCAAACACACATTCTTGAGAACATGGAATTCACCGTACCATTTGTTGACGTCATTCAGTTCAACAACAATTTCATTCTTAGCGATACTCATCAACATGTCCTCAACGCTTATGACCTGTATGCAGCAGTTTCTCTAAATACATAGAATAACGAGACATACCAAAACAGAAAACCCAGAATACTAAAGCGATAAAGGAATACGCTTCAGTAGAAAAACCTAACCATGCAGGATCTGACAATCCGGCTTTGGCTACAGCAAGCAAATCGAAAAGCCCGATAATCGTCACCAGACTGGTATCTTTAAACAACTCAATGAAGGTATTTACCAAAGAAGGGATCGTGAGTTTCAGTGCCTGTGGCATGATAATCAGACCCATTGATTTCCAGTAGTTCAAACCTAATGCATTTGCTGCTTCATACTGCCCTTTCGGAATTGCCTGCAAGCCACCGCGAATAACTTCCGCAACATAGGCAGATTCAAAAAGAATAATGCCGATCATAGCACGCAACAATTTATCCATGTTGACTTCACCGGATAAAAATAGCGGTAACATTACTGATGCCATGAAAAGCACGGTAATAAGCGGTACCGCGCGCCAGAACTCGATGAACACAATACTCAATGCGCGAATCATCGGCATTTGAGAACGGCGCCCCAGTGCCAGCAAAATACCGATAGGTAATGCAGCCACAGTACCGACAATACCCAACAGTAATGTCAGCATCAAACCGCCCCATTTATGGGTTTCAACAACATCCAGTCCGAACGCTCCGCCATAGAGCAGATAGAATGCAACGAGCGGATAAATAATGAAAAATATACCCGAAAGAGCCGATTTGTACGGTGTTTTAGGATACAGCAATGCGGCAACCTGAAGGGCTGTCAGGGCATAAACCCAGTTCACACGCCAGTATTCACTTTCTGGATAGAAACCATAAATGAACAGGTTCAATCGATTAGTAATGAAGACCCAGCACGCTCCACCAGAGACACATTGATCACGGCTACTGCCAAGCCAATCGGCTTTAATAAGAGCCCATTCTACCAATGCCAAAAGCTGAGGTACCAGGAAATAGAGCAGTGCAAGCGTGATGATGCCGTTTATCCAGCTGGAAAACAGATTTTTATGCAGCCAGCCTGCAATACTGGTATGGCTCGCCGGCGCTGGCATAGCGGATTGTTCGCGATATACGGCCATATTAACGCTCCACTAACGCTTTCTTCGCGTTATAAATATTCATCAGAACAGAAGTCACTAAACTAATAGTCAGATAGACCGCCATGGTCATGGCTATGATTTCAACAGCCTGCCCCGTCTGGTTCAGCGTGCTGCCCATGAAAACAGACACCAGATCCGGATACCCTACCGCTGTCGCTAATGATGAGTTTTTCACCAGATTCAGATATTGGCTGGTTAACGGTGGAATGATCACTCGCATTGCCTGAGGGATGACAACAAAACGCAGAGTCAGTCCATTTTTCAGACCCAACGCATGAGCTGCCTCAACCTGACCTTTTGATACCGCCATGATCCCTGAACGTACAATTTCAGCGATAGAAGCTGCAGTAAAAATGGTCAGTGCAACCACCATAGAAAATAACTCTGGAATGATGGTAATACCACCTCGGAAATTGAACCCTTTCAGAGCTGGTAATTCCCAATGTAATGGCATTCCTGCAATGAAAAATACAATCAATGGTAGTCCGAACAAGACACCCAAAGTCCCCCAAAATACGGGGAATGGCTGACCAGTCAGCTCTTTACGTTTTTTAGCCCATTTCCGTAGGAACACAGCACCAATAGCGGCAATGACAAAGGCAACAGTCACTACTGAAAACCCGTTTTCTGCTATCGGCGCAGGAACATATAAACCGCGGACATTCAGAAAAAAAGCATCAGCAACATTTATACTCTGCCGAGGAGCAGGCAAAGCCCGTAATACACAGAAATACCAGAAGAAGACTTGCAGCAGCAAAGGAATGTTACGAAATACCTCTATATATACAGCTGCAGCGCGACTTAAAAGCCAGTTGTTTGATAAACGGGCAATACCAATCAGGAAACCAAGGACGGTAGCCAGTACAATACCAATCCCCGAAACCAGTAAGGTATTCAGCAAGCCGATCACAAACGCCCTGCCATAGGTATCATCTTCCGTATAAGATATCAGCGTCTGGACAATCCCAAAGCTGGCTCGGTTATCCAGAAAAGAAAAACCTGTAGCGATTCCTCGCGCATCCATATTATGCAGGGCATTGCTGACAAAATAGAACAGCATCCATGCCACACATGCAATAGCAATCGCCTGAAATAGAATTCCACGTACTTTAGGATCATAAATCCAGCGGGTAGCAGCCGCATTATTGCGATTATTTGAGTTTTCAGCAGGCATGCTAAATGTTAACTCCAGTAAAACTCTTAACTTAAAAGGGCGGGATTTTCCCGCCCAATCCTGATGCGATTAACGTACAGGTGGCGCGTATAAGAAGCCGCCTTTATTCCACAGATTGTTCTCAGTACGAACAATTTTCAGCGGAGAATCTTTACCGACGTTACGATCGAACACTTCAGCGTAGTTACCTACCTGTTTCACGATCTGGTAACCCCAGTCTTTTACCGCACCCAGAGTTGTACCATCCGGAGCGTCAGCACCCAGCAGACGTTTCACATCCGGGCTGCCAGACTTCAGCATTTCATCCGCATTCTTGCTGGTTACACCCAGCTCTTCCGCGTTGATCATGGAGAATACGGTCCATTTGACCAACAGCTCCCATTGCTCATCACCCTGACGAACCATCGGACCCAAAGGCTCTTTGGAAATGATTTCTGGCAATACTTCAACATCGTCTGGTTTTGCGAGTTTGATTTTCACTGCAAAAAGTTGCGATTTATCAGAAGTCAGCACGTCACAACGGCCTGACTCGAAACCTTTAACAGTTTGGTCAGTGTTATCAAATACCACTGGGGTATATTTCATATTGTTCGCGTGGAAGTAATCGGCCATGTTCATCTCAGTGGTAGTACCACCTTCTGTACAGATAGTGGCGCCATCCAGCTCTTTAGCACTCTTCACGCCCAAAGATTTATTGACCAGAAAACCCTGACCATCGTAATACGTGGTCGCTGTTGATTTCAGACCCAGAGTTGCATCACGAGTCATAGTCCAGGTGGTGTTACGGGACAGAATATCCACTTCACCTGATTGCAATGCGGTAAAACGTTCTTTACCACCCAGCGGGATATATTTCACTTTGCTTGCATCAGAAAAAACAGCCGCAGCAACTGCACGGCACAAATCAACGTCCATACCTTCCCATACACCCTTAGAATTAGGGCTGGAGAAACCAGGCAGACCGTCATTCACACCACATTGCACATAACCTTTTTTCTTAACATTCGCTAACGTGTCACCTGATGCTGCCTGAGCACTACCGGCGATCAATAAAGCAACTGCAGAAGCAACACCTGTTATATATTTTAGTTTTGACATATATCTTCCCTGCCAGGTTGAGTGAATAAGATTATTGAATCCATGCTAGCTATCGTTCAGCTGCACTTGGTATGAATCAAAGCAACTATCAGGCCAAAGTGAACAACAACATAATTCTGCGAAAAACACGGGTTCACAGATATTTGACCACTCCAGGCACCATGCAGAGACACCAAAATGGTGCAACCAGTCAAAAATCAAGAAATATTATCTTTGTACTGGTTTTTGCTCTTATAGTTAGCCTCAATTCCAGAAGTAATGCTTATTACAAACCAAATTCTCAGAATAAAAAACTGAAAATACAACCAAAAAGCTCACTTCAAGCCAATAAGATAACAAAAAAATGGTTTTTATGGGATAAAATTTTGCAGAGATGCGGGATCGCCTATTTTTTCACCCCATCCATGAGGGGCTTCTACGTTATATTCTGCTCCGGCATAAGAAAAATGCAGGAACCAGGCATGGAGATAAGTCCGGGCATCAGGTGATCCACCATATCGAACATCACCGAGGATAGGTGCTCCGATACTTTTCAACGCAACGCGGATTTGGTGTGTTTTTCCGGTTTGTGGGGATACCACATAAAGACGATGTCTTGGTATAGGAAGAGACAGGCTCTGAAAATAGGTGATAGCAGGGTTTTCGAGCGAATGCAGTAATTTCCATCTGCCATTTCGTCCTTTAGCCATATCACCTTTGATCCATCCCTGCTTTTTTTTCGGTAAACGATCACTAATAGCCAGATAGGTTTTCCGGATTTGTTTGTCAGCAAACAACTGACTTAAAGTTCGGTTAGCTTCTTTATTTTTCGCTAACAAAACTAACCCTGACGTTACCTTATCTAATCTGTGTACAGGATAAACATGGATTCCCAAAAATGCAGATACCCGAGATACCAGCCCAGGAACACCTTCATCATCATGCATATCAATATCAATCATCTTGTTCACGATAATAAAGTCAGGCTGTTCAAGGATAACAGTGAATCCGTCAGGTTGTGCAGACATCAATTAGCTCTTTGGAGTTAAACAGATAAAGAGACATTATCCCCGCTCCACCGTTTCTGAACCAGTAATTCAAATGGAAATCCTAAGTAGTGTAATACGTTGCGCTTCCGTCCAGACGTTCTAAACTGAAAGTAGTTAAATTAATTTTCTTATATTTCAACATATAAGGCGTATCCTATGTTTACGACAAAATTAATCTTTTCTCTATTGGCTGTGAGCATTCTTTACGGCTGTTCTTCTTCCGACCAATCCGGCACAACAGAAAATCTGAAAAAGAATAGTATTGCGTCCACTCAGCGCTGCGTCTCGCTAGATACCAGAAATAATCCAGATAAAGCATTTAATTACTGCAAAGCATCTGCAGAAACAGGCAACAGATATGCTCAGATATTGCTTGCCTCAATGTATTTTCAAGGGAACGGAACGCCTCAGGATTACAAACAGGCCGCATACTGGTTGCAAAAGGTCGCTGAACATGGAGATGTCAATGCGCAGGCACTTTTAGGCTCAATGTATTACGAAGGCAAAGGAATTACACAAAGCAATCAGCAGGCATCATTCTGGTTTCAGAAAGCCGCCCGTCAGATAAGCCTAAACCCTATGGTGCTGGTTGGTGCTATGTATTTTGAGGGGCAATGGGTATATCAAAGTTATCAGCAAGCTGCATATTGGTATCGAAACGCAGCAGAACAAGGTGATGATAACGCACAGTTTCGCCTCGGTACTATGTATTATCAGGGGCAGGGATTTACCCAGGATTTTGTGCAAGCAGCTGATTGGTATCTCAAATCAGCAACACAAGGAAACTCTAATGCACAGGCATTTCTAGGTGGCATGTATTTCGAAGGGCTGGGTGTCAGGCAAGATCTGAAACTAGCTTACGCCTGGCTGTCAGTGGCTGCAAAAAATAATCAGGATGCCATAAAGTCAAGAGATTCGATCGCGTCGCAGCTATCTGACACTGATCTCTTTGAAGCTCAGATTCTGGCAACAGAATATCTGAACAATACGCACTTAAATAAGAG
>JAYSBB010000140.1:0-5555 GCA_041915645.1 Tolumonas sp. | reverse complement strand
AGGCATCCATGTCTGCCAGCGCTTTGCCGTGCACGATCACCTGTGCACCGATATCGGTATTGGGTTTCAACAGCACCGGATTCATATGCACGGTTGGTTCAATGCCACAAGCCTGCGCCTGTACCGCCTGTGCGCGCCCGATTTCACCACCATCGGCCGTGACAGCACTGTTGAGTGCCATGTTCTGTGATTTAAACGGGGCCACCGACCAGCCTTGTCGTTTCAATAAACGACACAAACCGGCGACCAGCGTGCTTTTACCGGCATCGGAGGTCGTGCCCTGCACCATAAGAGAAAATTGGCTTAACACGAACTACTCTTCCTCTTCTGGCTTGAGTTTTTTACGTTTGGAGCGCGGATGCGCTTGGTCATAGACCGCGGCTAAATGTTGGAAATCGAGGTGGGTATACACTTGCGTAGTGGCCAGATTGGCGTGGCCTAACAACTCTTGCACTGCGCGCAAATCGCCGGAGGATTCCAGCATGTGCGTGGCAAAACTGTGACGTAATTTATGCGGATGCACGTGACTGTTGAGGGTCTGTTTTTGTCCCCACTGCTCAAGACGGATCTCGACCATGCGCGCAGTAATACGCCGCTTACGGCTGCTGAGAAACAACGCTTGCTCACCCTCGACCGCAAAGGTGGGTCGGATGTGCAGCCATTTCTCCAGCCACTCCAGCGCCAAGCGGCCAATCGGTAGAATGCGCTCTTTATTGCCCTTCCCGATCACCCGAACTTGTCGCGAGTCGAGTTGGATATCCTGCAGATCAAGACCAACCAACTCTGACAAACGCATGCCACAGGTGTAAAACAGCTCCATGATCGCCCGATCACGTATTGCCAGCGGATCTTGCTCATCGGTGATATTGAGCAGTTGATGCATCTGGTCAACATCGAGATTTTTTGGCAACGGACGGCCGAGTTTCGGTAGTGCAATGCCGCGCGCAGGATTCGCCGCCAGCATGCCACGGATCACCAGCCAATCAGCAAAACTGCGCAGCGCCGACATTTTGGTGCTGATGGTGCGTGGCGAGGTCTCTTTGTGTTTGCGCAGCGTGTGCG
The DNA here is from genome assembly GCA_041915645.1 of Tolumonas sp. Taxonomy (GTDB): domain Bacteria; phylum Pseudomonadota; class Gammaproteobacteria; order Enterobacterales; family Aeromonadaceae; genus Tolumonas. The sequence goes on along the minus strand of JAYSBB010000140.1, from coordinate 4,493 downwards.
CCCATTGCCGCACCAGCGAATTATTCAGCTCACTCCAGTCACGGACCTGCTTTTCCTGCAGCCATTCCATCATGGCCTGCAAATGCCGCTGATAATTACTGAGGGTATGCGCGCTGAGCTGACGCTCAACGCGCAGGTATTCCAGATAGGTGTGTACGACCGCCGCGAGGGGTTCACTCACAAGAGCGCGCCAAGGTCGGTAATAACAAGGTGACAAAGCGGCCTAACTGCTCCAGCAGCAAGCTGTCCATGCCCGGTTGATAATGTTGCGGATTCGCATGACCAAACGCCAGAAAACCCCATTCACCGTATTCGCCCAGCCGTAACAGCGCCATTGAATGCACCAGTGAACCTTGCCCGAAAATCAGCTCACGATCGCAATCGTTCACACGGCCAAAATAGACCAGCTGATCGGCCATCGGATACAGACATAAGCGTTGGAATAACGGATATTCCATCTCATACGGTTTATCAAAGCGCTTGGCTTTCACCCGCGCCTGATTGACCCACAAGGCGCAAGCCGGAATACGCAACCGTTCACGAAAGGTGCTGTGCAGACACTTCCACAATTGCCGCAATGAGGTGCAGGCAAACAACGCTGGATAAATATCGGTATAGACACGGAAAATGAACTCGTTCCGGCTGGCATTGCTCAGCAGTTCCTGACGTTCCTGTTCCAATTGTTGCAAGCGTTCACGTTGCCGTTCCAGTTTTAAATCAAACAGCGACACCGCACCGCGTTGTTCATGGGGTACCGTCAACTCTTCCAGCAGCGCTTTGTGCCGTAGGAAAAAATCCGGATGCTGCTTGAGAAAATCGACGACCTGATTTTCCTGCAGCATTGCCTCCAGTGCGCCCATGTCGATACTCATAACTCGATTTGTCCGTCAAACACATGCTCGGCCGGGCCGGTCATATACACCGGTGTACCGGGGCCATTCCAGGAAATACTCAGCGAACCACCGGGCAAATTCACTTTGACTCGACCTTTGAGTTTTTCCTGCTGAATACCCACCACCACCGCAGCACAAGCCCCCGTGCCACAGGCCAACGTTTCGCCCGCACCACGCTCATACACGCGCAGGTTAATTTCATTGGCCGAAACCACTTCCATAAAACCGACATTAACGCGTTCTGGGAAGCGATCAAACGATTCCAGTTTTGGTCCCAGCGTTTCCACCGGTGCGGTTTTCACGCTCGGCACTTCCAGCACACAGTGCGGATTGCCCATCGATACCGCACCACACATGACAGTTTGTTCCGCCACGCGCAGCAGATAGAGTTTTTCGGCTTTCAGTGCCCGGAATGGGATCTTCGATGGCTCGAATTCCGGCACGCCCATGTTGACCGTAACCTGATCGTTGTCTTCCAGTTGCAACACAATGCGACCACTGACGGTGCTAACTGCAATACGATCTTTGTTGGTTAAGCCCTTTAGTCGCACAAAACGCGCAAAACAGCGCGCGCCGTTGCCACACTGCTGCACTTCCGAACCATCGGCATTAAAAATACGATAGTGGAAGTCGAGATCAGGATCATACGGCGGTTCGACCAGTAGCAACTGGTCAAAACCGATACCAAAATGACGATCACCGAGGCGTTTCAGCGTTTCCGCATTAAAAAATACCTTCTGCGTTACGCCATCCACTACCACGAAGTCATTTCCCAGACCGTGCATTTTGGAAAACTGGATCAACATGCAGCCACGCTCCTGTTACGGCAACAGATGTTCAAATTGCCACAGCGATGCCAGCGGTTCACGCTCACGCACCAAATGTGGCTGCTCACCGTCCACCAGCACTTCAGCAGCACGGGAACGGGCGTTGTAGTTAGACGCCATCGAGAAACCATACGCGCCAGCAGAGCGAACGACCAGATAATCACCCGGTGCAATGGCTAATTCCCGATCTTTACCCAGGAAATCGCCGGTTTCGCAGACAGGGCCGACCACATCATAGCGTTGCGCAGTACGTGGCAGTGCACGATTAACCGGCACAATGTTCATCCAGGCACTGTACAGCGATGGGCGGATCAGGTCGTTCATCGCTGCATCAACGATAGCAAAATGACGATCTTCACCCGCTTTCAGATATTCAACTTTGGTCGCCAGAATGCCGGCATTGGCCATGATCGCGCGGCCCGGTTCAAACATCAGGGTCAGATTGCGATCCTGCAGTTTCTGTTTCAGTGCGCTGGCATATTCGCTTGGGTGCGGTGGCGTTTCATCGTTGTAATTTACGCCCAGACCACCCCCCACATCCAGATGCTGGATCTTGATACCGGCTGCCGCCAGCTCATCAATCAGCGCCAGCAGCTTGTCTGCCGCTTCAAGGAACGGCGCGATTTCAGTCAGCTGCGAGCCGATATGGCAATCAACGCCATGAATGGCTAAATTTGGCAGGCTGGCCGCGTATTTATACACTTCCGGTGCGCGTTCAATCGGAATACCGAATTTATTCTGTTTCAGACCGGTCGAGATATACGGATGCGTACCGGCATCGATATCCGGGTTAATGCGGATCGAAATACGCGCCACTTTACCCATGCTGCCAGCGACCTGATTCAGGCGCTCCAGCTCCGGCTCTGATTCCACGTTGAAACAGAGAATGTCTTGTTCCAGCGCATAACGCATCTCGGCTTCGGTTTTACCGACACCCGAGAACACCACTTTTTTCGCATCACCACCGGCGGCGATCACACGCGCCAGTTCCCCACCAGAAACGATGTCAAAGCCAGAGCCCAGACGTGCCAGCAGATTCAAAATCGCGAGGTTGCCATTGGCCTTGACCGCATAACAGATCAGATGCGGCACATCGCCAGCAGCGGCATCAAACGCCTTCCAGTGACGTTCAATGGTGGCACGGGAGTAGATATATAAAGGGGTGCCGTATTGGGCAACTAACTCGCTGACAGCACATTGTTCAGCCAGCAGTTCGCCGTCTTCGCGATAATTGAAATAATCCATGGCGCCATCGTTTCCTTATGATTGGGTCTGGTGGTTGTCGTTCTGATTTTGCGGCTGGGCAGTCTGCTGTTGCGCCGGTTTTTGCTGTGGCATGTATAACGGCCCTTTCAAGCCGCAACCACTGAGTAAACCAGCTACTAACAACACTAAACCCACACTGTATGTGCGCATTTTCATGATCTTGTGCGATTCGGTAATTTGGCCCACTATAATCTCACTCATCGCAGTAAATGCAAATAGGACAAGCCGTAATGAAAGACAGTGAATTTCACGCGCTGGTAGAAGAGCGCTATCAGGTTATTGAAGAAGCTATGGATAATTGCGATGCCGACATCGATTGTGAACTCAATAGTGGCGTGGTCACACTGAGCTTTGTCAACGGCAGCAAAATCATTATCAACAAACAAGAACCGCTGCATCAGATCTGGGTTGCCACCCGTGAAAACGGCTATCACTTTGACTGGAAAGACGGGCAATGGATCGATAACCGCGGTGGTCGTGAGCTAATGGCACTGCTTAGCGACGCCTGCAGCAAACAATCCGGCGAAACAGTCACCTTAGGTTGATCAGCATGGATAAACCAATCATTGATATCTATTACTGCCGCCAGTGTAACTGGATGCTGCGCGCCAGTTGGATGGCCCAAGAGCTGTTGCATACCTTTAGCGAAGAACTGGGTAGCGTCAATTTGCACCCGGATACTGGCGGTCATTTTGAAATTCTGGTCAATGGCATCACGATTTGGGAGCGCAAAACCGACGGTGGTTTCCCTGATGTCAAAGCGCTGAAACAACGAGTGCGCGATCAGATCGCCCCGGAGCGCGACCTCGGCCACACCGATCGAAAAGTGGACGAATGAACCAATAAAAACGGCGCTCAAATCGGCGCCGTTTTTATTCCTGCTGATTATTCAGCGGTATCTTCCGGCGGTTTGCCACCTTTTGGTGGATGTCCCATACCACCTTTCGGGCCACACACCAAGGTGCTATCACCCGGCATGGCATAGCAGGTACCACTGAAGGCTTTACCATCGGGTGCGCTAAAACTGCAGCTATCGTTAGCCGCTTTGCTGGCACACGCATTCACCGCTTCTTGTGGCGGTGTGGGTGGCTGACCACCTTGTGGCGGTTGATTACTGTCGGTTGCCCAACTCGCACCGGCAAACAGCACCAACGAAACCAAGGCGCTTAACTTCAGTGTCGTTGCCATGATTATTGATCCTGAGCTTCGTCGTCAGCTGGTTTTGGTGGCTTTTTCTTCGCATCTTTCGGCGGCTTTTGCTCATTACGCGCCGTATTGCGATCATCATTACCAACGCGCTCTTTCATCGCTTTCGGTGGCGCTTTACGATCATCACCCGGTGCCGCCCGCTCATCGCTCGCCTCTTTGGCTTTACGTGGTGCTTTACCTTCTAGCGCCGCTTCATAGACAGGATCTTAAGCGATAAGTCTTTATTTCAGATAGAAAAATGGCTCCATTTATGATCAGATAATCGTCGCAAAACTCTTCTCTCATCAACCATGAAGCC
>JAYSBB010000139.1:0-5568 GCA_041915645.1 Tolumonas sp. | reverse complement strand
GTGTCATCAACAATTCCAGCGTTAACATGAACCGCCGTATGCGGAACCGCACGTACGGTGGTGTGAGAGGACGGCGGGAGTGATCCCGCCTCCTACTCGATACGGATGATTGCCTGCCCACACCACCATCACTTTATCTTGCTGATCCTGCCGGCTAAATGCGTAATAGCCATTCGACGACAAGGTTGTTTGCTGGCCGCGGCCTACCGCGGTGTGACGGGCGCGGAACTGGCTGATTTTCTGCCAGTGGACCAGTAGTGTCGCTTTGTCACCGTTCAGCTCACTCCAGTTCATATCGGAACGGGTGCCTTGGATCGGATCTGAGCCGGTGGCGCCAAACTGACGGCCACTTTCGTCACCGTAGTAGATCTGCACCGCACCCGGTGCCAACAGCAACAAATCAGCGGCCAGTTTTTGTTTTTCCACCGAACCTTTGGCATCGTCGTGGAAAAATAACCGTGTGTCGTGTGACGAGAGATAACTCAGCACATTGATGTCTTGTAGCTTTTCCGCCATTTGACGATAAGTGTCATCAATGTTGGCGTAACACGCCAGCGCTTGCTTGGCCTGATCCTGAAAATCGAAATTGATCATGCTGTCAAACCCATGCTGGAAGTAGTCACTTTTCATCACCCCATGCCCCCACGATTCGCCCGTCATCCAGAATGGCGCGTTATCCAACGCTTCCTGCGGATGCGCTTTTTTCCACTCGGCCAAGGCTTGTGTGGCTTGGGTTTTTAACTGATCCCAAGCCGGTTTTTCGACATGTTTGGCGGTGTCCACGCGGAAGCCATCAATGCCATAATCACGCACCCACTGACTCAACCAGTGGGTGATGTAATCGCGCGGTGTGTAGCCGGCAATTTCTTTGGCATTCGTGTCTTTTTTATAGCGATAAAAGTTGGGTAATCCGCTGGCCTGCTTGGATTCAGTTTTCACATCGGGCAGGAAAGCGAGTGACATGGTCAGGTCGTCATAACCAGGGGCATCATAATCACCAATGCCACTGCGCACCCATTTTTTACCCCACCATTTTTCCCACGCGGCGCCATCGCTAAAATTGATGTAGTTATTAAAGCTGTGCCAGTTTTCCGCTTTGCCGGGCCGCCAGTCACCCCAATGCTGGCCCAGTATTTTCTGTTGCTCGCTTTTGCTCAGATGTAATGCGCCAAACTTGAATTCCTGCATGTCGGCTAATGTCGCATAACCGACATGGTTCATGACGACATCAAACAAAATACGAATGCCGCGTTTGTGCGCTTGTTCGACCAGCGTATGTAACTCTTGCTCGGTGCCCATGTTGGCGTCGAGTTTGGTCCAGTCTAAAGCGTAATAACCATGATAGGCATAATGCGGGAAGTCGCCGTTGCTGCCACCGCCAATCCAGCCGTGGATCTGCTCCAGTGGTGAGCTGATCCACAATGCATTGACGCCGAGTTGTTGCAGGTAATCGAGTTTGCTGGTGAGGCCTGCCAGATCGCCGCCGTGGAAGGTCGCGATCTCTTGCTGACCATCGCTTTGGCGACCATAACTGTGGTCATTCGCAGGGTTACCATTGGCGAAACGATCGGTCAGCGCAAAATAGACCGTGGCGTTGTGCCAGTTGAACGGGGCTTGCGCTGCGGTGTCCGCTGCTTCCAATAACAATAAACCTCCGCTCTCGGGGGCTGGTTGTAAGGTCACTTTACCCTGTGCGACGACCGCAGTCTGGCCGCTGTAATAATCCCGCACACTGTCGCCGTCTTTAAAGCTGTGGCTGACATCAACGGTGACCGGCTGGTTGTGCCAGATCGGGCAAGTTTTGGGCTGTGCCGCCGTTTGCGTAACGGGTGCGCTTTTCATACTCAGCAACAAGGTTGGCGTGCCACTGCGGGTATCGATGGTGATCTGGTAATCCCCATCTTTATACAGACGCCAGTTTATCGCGGGTTGTGAACCACAAGGCTGCAGCGACAGCATTTGATTGAGTTTGGCGGCAGCGGTCGGTTGCCAGCATTGTCCGTCGTGTTGTAACTGCAGCGGGTAATTGCCTTTATTCAACGTGGTGGCACTGTGGAACAGGCCGCTGGGTTGTTCGGTAAAGTTTGGAAACGGAGTCAGCGTCCACTGCGCAAACGCAGCGGGCGATAGCAGTAACAGCAGAGGCAGCGAGAGGCGGGTCATGAGCATTCCTTTGATTAAATAGAATGAGGGTTAAGTAAATGAGTTTGGGGCGAGGATAGTTTGCCTGTCGTGTCTCAATCGTCCTCATCCCTGCCAATTTATTTACAGGAGGAGGGAACAGGAGGAGAACGAAGGGAATAGAAAAGAAATAAATGGCGTGCCAGATCGGCTTGCCAGGTTTGGCCCATAACTTTGAACCACTTCACAAAGCTGACATTACCTTGTCCATTTCCATACAAAACGTCCGTGTTTGTATCGATCGTTTCTGCGACACAAATCACCATTTTGAAAATAATCGTTATATTTCAATATGTTGCTATGTTTGGCCTGATTGGTATGTGACGTGCATTTGTATATACGTCAACGTCATTCAGAGGAGAAACGACATGGCCTTACGTCAATGTGCAATCTACGGGAAAGGTGGTATCGGTAAATCGACTACTACTCAGAACCTGGTTTCTGCATTAGCAGAAATGGGTAAAAAAGTGATGATCATCGGTTGTGACCCGAAAGCGGATTCTACTCGTTTGATCCTGCACGCAAAAGCCCAGAATACCATCATGGAAATGGCAGCAGAAGTTGGTTCTGTTGAAGATCTGGAATTAGAAGACGTATTACAGATCGGTTACGGCGGAGTTCGCTGTGCTGAGTCTGGTGGCCCAGAGCCAGGAGTTGGTTGTGCTGGTCGTGGTGTTATCACTGCTATCAACTTCCTGGAAGAAGAAGGCGCCTACGAAGAAGATTTAGACTTCGTATTCTACGACGTACTGGGTGACGTTGTATGTGGTGGTTTCGCGATGCCAATTCGTGAAAACAAAGCACAAGAAATCTACATCGTTTGCTCTGGCGAAATGATGGCGATGTATGCTGCGAACAACATCTCTAAAGGTATCGTGAAATACGCGAAATCTGGTTCTGTTCGTCTGGCTGGCTTGATCTGTAACTCACGTAAAACTGACCGTGAAGATGAATTGATCATCGCACTGGCTGACAAACTGGGTACTCAGATGATCCACTTCGTACCACGTGACAACATCGTTCAACGCGCTGAAATCCGTCGTATGACTGTTATCGAATATGACCCAACTTGTGCTCAAGCTGACGAATACCGCACCTTGGCTCGTAAAGTGGTTGATAACAAACTGTTTGTTGTTCCGACACCAGTAACCATGGATGAGTTGGAAGAGCTGTTGATGGAATTCGGCATCATGGATGTTGAAGATGAATCCATCATCGGTAAAACCGCTGCTGAAGAAGCTGCTGCTTCTTAATAACTGGTTTTACAACGGCGGCTGGCAGGGATGCTGCCAGCCCGGATTGTCCGCCCATTCAAGGAATTACTGCTATGACTAACAGAACTCGTGAAGAGAATCTGGCGTTAATTCAGGAAGTGCTCGAAGCCTATCCAGAAAAAGCGCGCAAGGATCGTTCCAAACACTTAACCGTGAACGACCCAACGCTGGAAAAAGCCAGCAAATGTATTACTTCTAACCGTAAGTCTCTGCCGGGCGTTATGACCATCCGTGGTTGTGCTTACGCCGGTTCTAAAGGGGTAGTCTTCGGCCCAATCAAAGACATGATCCATTTGTCACATGGTCCTGTTGGTTGTGGTCAGTATTCCCGCGCTGGTCGTCGTAACTATTACACTGGTATGACTGGTGTGAACAGCTTCGGCACCATGAACTTTACTTCTGATTTCCAGGAAAAAGACATCGTATTCGGTGGCGATAAAAAGCTGACCAAAATCATCGATGAAATGGAAATGTTGTTCCCATTATCAAAAGGTATCACCGTACAGTCAGAATGTCCGGTTGGTCTGATTGGTGATGATATCGAATCTGTTGCGAAACAAGCGAAAGCCAAAACTGGTAAATCAGTAGTACCAGTACGTTGTGAAGGTTTCCGCGGCGTGTCTCAGTCTCTTGGTCACCACATTGCGAATGACGTAGTTCGTGACTGGATCCTGGGTAACCGTGATGAGCAGGAATTTGCTGGCACACCTTACGACGTGGCAATCATCGGTGACTATAACATCGGTGGTGACGCTTGGTCTTCACGTATCCTGTTAGAAGAAATTGGTCTGCGTGTAGTAGCTCAGTGGTCTGGTGACGGCACCCTGGCTGAAATGGAAAACACGCCAAAAGTGAAATTGAACCTGGTGCACTGCTACCGTTCAATGAACTACATCTCTCGCCATATGGAAGAGAAGTACAACATCCCTTGGATGGAATACAACTTCTTTGGCCCGACTAAAATCGCGGAATCACTGCGCAAAATCGCTGCTCAGTTTGACGAAACTATCCAGAAAAAAGCGGAAGAAGTTATCGCCAAATACGAAGCACAGACTGCAGCAGTTATCGCTAAGTACAAACCACGTCTGCAAGGCAAAAAAGTCATGCTGTACGTCGGCGGCTTGCGTCCACGTCACGTGATCGGTGCTTATGAAGATCTGGGCATGGAAATCGTCGGTGCCGGTTATGAATTCGCGCATAACGATGACTACGACCGTACGCTGAAAGAGTTACCTGAAGCAACACTGTTGTTTGACGACGTGACTGGTTATGAATTCGAAGAGTTCGTGAAGGCAGTGAAACCTGACCTGATCGGTTCTGGTATCAAAGAAAAATTCATCTTCCAGAAAATGGGCATCCCATTCCGTCAGATGCACTCTTGGGATTACTCAGGCCCTTACCACGGCTTCGACGGCTTCGCCATCTTCGCTCGTGATATGGACATGACCCTGAACAATCCGTGCTGGTCAAAACAGACTGCGCCATGGAAGAAAAGCGCGTAATGGCCCCGGTATTTGATTCCATTACCCCGTTAGTTCACAGATGAGTGGCGCGGGAAGGAGAGTTGTATGAGTCAGAATATAGAGAACATCAAATCCTGTTATCCACTGTTTGAACAGGATGAATATCAGAATCTGTTCGCTGATAAACATGCGAAATATGAAGAAGCGCATGGCGAAGAAAAAGTTCGTGAAGTGTTCGAGTGGACTACCACTCAGGAATACAAAGATCTGAACTTCAGCCGTGAAGCATTGACCATTGACCCAGCAAAAGCTTGCCAACCTTTGGGCGCGGTGCTGTGTTCACTGGGTTTCGAGAAAACATTGCCTTACGTGCATGGTTCGCAAGGTTGTGTGGCTTACTTCCGTACTTACTTCAACCGTCATTTCCGTGAGCCAGTGGCTTGTGTATCTGACTCCATGACTGAAGATGCGGCAGTATTCGGTGGCCACGCCAACATGAACGACGGTCTGCAGAATGCGTTAGCACTCTACAAACCAGAAATGATCGCGGTTTCTACCACCTGTATGGCGGAAGTTATCGGTGACGACTTACAAGCCTTCACCAACAACGCCAAGAAAGATGGTTTTGTACCGAAAGATTTCCCAGTGCC
>JAYSBB010000138.1:0-5686 GCA_041915645.1 Tolumonas sp. | reverse complement strand
ATTAAGGCACGTACAACACTATAGCAGCTCAATTCATAGTGTGACTTAGTAAACAGTTTTCGAGCTTGATTATAGAAGTAGGTAATGTGTAAAAACTTGATCTACATCAATAGTGTAAGCAAGCGATGCAAATTATGTATTAATTCTCTCGTTTAGTTAAAAAAGTATTGTTACCCACTTAAGTAAGTATTGTTACTGGCAAGCCATATTCAAAAAGTGAATTTAATTTAGAGATTATGTGACATTTTCGTAACTAAAATATCACAATTCCCGCGTCATATAAGGCTATTACCTTACTAATTGGGTTGCTCATACTTTTAGTTGTAGAGAATTCGAATAATGCATTATTTAGAATTCAATCTTGCCCTAAATGCAGTCATTTTATGGACAGACCAGCATTTTGTCAGAAACGATACCGGTTGTATTGCTTGCGACAATTTCTCTTGCTCGGATAAAAAAAACTAATCCTTTGCCATTGGACTATAAATTAATATCGTTAGCAGTGAATTGCCGTTTTCGCTACGCTAACCACAGTTTTCTGACATACTTGTTTCATCTATATTTGGGCTCGTATCGCACTATGGATCATCTCTCTTTTTCTGTTTATCTGAAGTTTTTTATTGGTCTTACCGCCATTATTAATCCCCTGGGATTGCTGCCTGTATTCGTGAGTCTGACCAGTCAACAAACACCACAAGAACGCTTACGGACAAATACCACCGCTAATTTTGCAGTAATGGTGATTCTCTGGGTGTCGATGTTTTTTGGGCAGGTGATTTTGGATCTGTTTGGTATCTCGATCGCTTCTTTCCGTATTGCTGGTGGCTCTTTGATTGTGTTGATTGCCTGGTCAATGCTGCAGGGTAAATTAGGTGAGGTTCGGCATAACAAAGAAGAAAAGGGCGATACGCTGGCCAAAGAGTCTATTGCCGTAGTTCCCCTTGCGTTACCACTGATGGCTGGGCCGGGGGCGATCAGCTCGACCATTGTTTATTCATCGCAGTTTAATTCAGCCCAGCAGTTGATGGGGATGAGTCTGGTGGTTGTATTGTTCTGTTTTACTTCCTGGTTGATTTTCCGTGCGGCGCCCTTGTTGTTTCGCCTGATGGGGCGTACTGGGATCAACGTGGTGACGCGTATTATGGGGCTGATCATGATGTCTTTGGGGATCGAAATCATGGTGGCGGGTATTAAGCATATGTTCCCTGTGTTGGCATAAAACATTGCGCTTATCTTGGTAATCAAAGCTATAACAAGTCGAAAACGCATTACTTGGTAAGTGTTATTGGCATAGGAAAAAGAGTTTTCGGCGAGTATATTTAACATTTTGATTACATAAAGAGCTGAAAATGAACGATGTCAAACGCTATCCGAAAGGTGATCTGATCATCCGCACTCAAGCGATGCCTGCGGACACCAATCAGAATGGTGATATTTTTGGTGGCTGGATCATGTCGCAAATGGATTTAGCTGGCGGCATGTTGGCTACTGAAATTGCGCGTGGGCGGATAGCAACGGTTGCGGTGGAAGCGATGACCTTTCATCAACCGGTAAAAGTTGGCGACGCCGTTTGTGTGCATGGTGAATGCACGCGGATAGGAAATACCTCTATCACCATCAAGCTGGAAGTTTGGATCAAGCCGTTGCTGCGTTCAGAGCATTATGATCGCCATTGTGTCACCGAAGCGGTATTTACTTATGTGGCTATCGATGACACCGGGCATCCTCGTCTGGTTCCTAAAGATTAAAACGGATGCGGTTAGGTTTCGGATTTAACCGCTTCGGTTTTGACTCGCAAAGCACCTTTACCTAATTGAATATTTAACTGTTCTCCGGGAGTTACCTGGGAAGCTTCATGGATCAACTTACCACTCATATTGGTCGTTACGGAATAACCCCGAGCTAACACTTGCAGCGGACTCAATGCCTGTAGCTGCCCACTTAACTGTGCCAGTTGTTGTTGGCGCGCTTGTTGCCGATTTTGTATCGCTTTGAGCAAACGTTGCTGAAGAAATTCATGTTGCTGCTTCAGCGTTGATAAATGTCGCGCTGGTGATGCTTGCTGCAAGCGCTGGGTTTGTTCTGCGTAATGGCGTGATGCGTTATCGAGTTGTTGTTTGATTGCGCGTTCTAAACGCCATTGCAATTCATCTTGCCGCTGTATTTTTTGTTGTAACTGATATTGCGGGTTTTGTGCTGCCAATCGGGAGTGTTGCCGCTGCCAACGCAATACATAACGTTGTTGCTGCAACAAGATTGCTTGTTTCAGGCGTTGTATCAATTGAGTTAAACGATGCAGTTGTTGCTGTTGATCCCGGCTGACTAACTCTGCGGCGGCGGATGGCGTTGGGGCGCGGAGGTCGGCGGCAAAATCAGCCAGCGTCACATCCGTTTCATGGCCGACCGCACTGACAATAGGGATCGGGCTGCTGGCTATTGCGCGTACTACACGCTCATCGTTAAAACACCAGAGATCTTCCAGTGATCCACCTCCGCGCCCGATGATCAACAAATCGCACTCATCCCGGCGCCAAGCCGTTTCTAATGCTGCCAGCAATGCTGGAACCGCACTTTCACCCTGTACGGCGCTGGGATATAAAATTACCGGTAAGGATGGATCTCGTCGGGCCAATATCGTCAGCATATCGTGTACCGCAGCACCGGTAGGTGAGGTGATAATACCAATCTGTTTGGGCTGCGTAGGCAAGGGGCGTTTACGACTTGGTGCAAATAATCCTTCCGCCGTCAGCTGGGCTTTTAAGGCTTCCAGTTTCATCTGTAACAACCCATCACCAGCAGGTTGCATTTTTTCGACAATCAGCTGGTAGTCGCCTCGGGCTTCATACAGCGAAAGTTGCCCTTGTACGAGGATCTGTTGACCGTTTTGTGGCCGGAAACTGACACGTCGGTTTTGCCCTTTGAACATGGCGGCTTTGACCTGTGCCTGGGAATCTTTCAGCGTGAAGTACCAATGACCAGAGCTGTGCTGTACCAAGTTAGAGATTTCAGCCGTCAGCCAAACGAGCCCCATTTCCTGTTCCAATAAGAGACGAACAACGGTATTCAACCGGCTGACGGTGTAGATAATAGGTTGTGATATAGCCACGGATTCGCTCTTGATTTGTTGGAACTGGCGCTAATAATAACAATGACCTGCATGCTTCGCGAAAAAAAATGTGATTTAAAACGCAAAAATGCTTTACCAACCCCTATGAAGTGCCTAAAATCTCGCTGCAATATTTTACCCACCCCCTTTCATACATTAACGGTGAGATGTTGCCATGTTACGCATAGCCAAAGAAGCACTGACTTTTGACGACGTTCTGTTAGTCCCTGCTCATTCAATCGTTCTTCCTAATACCGCAGATCTGCGCACTCATCTGACAAAAGATATCGTGCTGAACATTCCTATGGCTTCCGCTGCAATGGATACCGTAACCGGTGCTCGTTTAGCGATTGCGCTGGCTCAGGAAGGTGGTCTCGGTTTCATCCACAAAAACATGTCTATCGAACAGCAGGCGGACAAAGTTCGTCGCGTTAAAAAGTTCGAAAGTGGTATCGTGACTGATCCGGTAACTGTTCGCCCAGACATGACGATTGCTCAGATCAAAGAGCTGACCTTCATGAGCGGTTTTGGTGGCTTCCCAGTTGTAGACACTGACGGTTCACTGATGGGTATCATCACCGGTCGTGACGTACGTTTTGTGACCGACCTGAACATGCTGGTACATGAAGTCATGACGCCGAAAGCGCGTCTGGTTACTGTGCATGAAAATGCATCACGTGAAGTGGTTCAGGCTTTGATGCAAAAACACCGCATTGAGAAAGTACTGATCGTTAACGACGATTTCAAACTGACCGGTATGATCACGGTTAAAGATTTCCAGAAAGCAGAAAGCAAACCGAACGCGTGTAAAGACGCGATGGGTCGTTTACGTGTTGGTGCTGCTGTTGGTGCGGGTGCTGGTAACGAAGAACGCGTGGCTGCGCTGGTTGCAGCAGGTGTTGACGTGCTGCTGATCGACTCTTCACATGGTCATTCACAAGGCGTATTGGATCGTATTCGCGACACACGTAAAGAATATCCAAACCTGCAGATCGTAGGTGGTAACGTGGCAACTGCGAAAGGTGCAGAAGCTCTGGTTGAAGCGGGTGTGAGCGCTGTTAAGGTCGGTATCGGCCCTGGCTCTATCTGTACAACTCGTATCGTTACCGGTTGTGGTGTGCCACAAATCACTGCTATTTCCGATGCTGCTGGCGCATTGGAAGGTTCAGGTATTCCAGTTATCGCTGACGGTGGTATCCGCTTCTCTGGCGATATCGCGAAATCTATCGCGGCAGGTGCTAGTTTGGTGATGGTTGGTTCTATGTTTGCGGGTACTGAAGAGTCTCCAGGCGAAATTGAACTGTACCAAGGCCGTTCATTTAAATCTTACCGTGGTATGGGTTCATTAGGCGCGATGTCTAAAGGTTCTTCTGATCGTTATTTCCAGTCAGACAATGCAGCAGATAAGCTGGTTCCAGAAGGTATCGAAGGCCGTGTTCCTTACAAAGGCTGGTTAAAAGAGATTATCCATCAACAAATGGGTGGTTTACGCTCTGCCATGGGCCTCACTGGTAGTGCTACAATAGAAGACTTGCGTACTAAGGCAGAATTCGTGAAGATCAGTGGTGCAGGGATCCAGGAATCCCACGTCCACGATGTGACGATTACGAAAGAAGCCCCGAACTATCGCATGGGCTAAATTGACAGACAGTCAGGGCGCATAGCGCCCTGATTTATTTCATACAAGATCTGGTTGATTCTTGTATTGGCCTCTCCTTAATGATGATTAGGACGACCATGAGCAAAAATATTCACGAACACCGTATTCTGATCCTGGACTTCGGTTCGCAATATACTCAGCTGATTGCACGTCGTGTGCGTGAAATCGGTGTGTATTGTGAGTTGTGGGCTTGGGATGTTACTGAAGAACAGATCCGCGAATTCAAACCGAACGGAATCATTCTGTCTGGCGGCCCGGAGTCAGTCACTGAAACTGGCAGCCCACGCGCACCGGAATATGTGTTTAACGCTGGCGTTCCTGTTTTGGGTGTTTGCTACGGCATGCAGACCATGGCTGAACAACTGGGCGGCAGTGTAGAAAGCTCAGACAAACGTGAGTTTGGTTACGCGAAAGTGCAGCTGGTAAAAGACAGCGAGCTGTTCCACAACATCGAAGACGCGATTGCAGAAAATGGCCGTCCGGAACTGGATGTGTGGATGAGTCATGGCGATAAGGTTGCCACCATTCCTGCTGGCTTTGAAACCATTGCGGCGACACCGACTTGCCCGCATGCCGCGATGGCGAATGAAGCAAAACGCTTCTATGGTGTGCAATTCCACCCTGAAGTGACTCACACCAAACAAGGCGCCCGTATGCTGGAGCGTTTTGTGAAAGAAGTTTGTAAGTGTGATGCTTTGTGGACGCCCGCCACCATCATCGAAGATGCGATTGCTCGTATCAAAGAACAGGTTGGTGACGATGAAGTGATCCTTGGCCTGTCAGGTGGGGTTGACTCATCGGTTGTAGCGATGCTGATCCATCGTGCGATTGGTAAGAAGCTGACTTGCGTCTTCGTCGATAACGGTCTGTTGCGTCTGCATGAAGGCCAGCAAGTTATGGAAATGTTCGGCGATCATTTT
>JAYSBB010000137.1:0-5730 GCA_041915645.1 Tolumonas sp. | reverse complement strand
CTGGTTTCAGCATTGCTTTACCTAATGCATCCAGCTCACCAGCCAGCAGTGGGCCAGCACAAGCTACTGGTGCGTATTGAGCAACACCGTGAGTTGAACCTTCAGCGCGGTGAGCAGTACCGAAAGCGTCCATTACGAATACGTCACACAGTGCAGCGTATTTCTTAGCCAGCTCTTCGGTGTTTTTCTTTTCGCCTTTGTTGAAACGACAGTTTTCCAGAACAACCAGTTCACCAGCGGCAACTTCAACGCCGTCCAGGTAATCTTTCGCCAGACGTACTGGGCAGGACAGTTTGTCTTTCAGGTAGTTCACTACTGGCAGCAGAGAAAACTCTTCGTTGTACTCGCCTTCAGTCGGACGACCCAGGTGAGAAGTGATCATCAGCTTGGCGCCTTTTTCCAGAGCCAGTTTGATGGTCGGCAGAGTTGCAACGATACGTGCGTCAGAAGTTACTTTACCATCTTTCACTGGTACGTTCAGGTCAGCACGAATCAGTACGCGCTTACCAGCCAGATCCAGATCAGTCATTTTGATAACAGACATGTTAGTCCCCTATATTTTTTTAGACATATAACGAAGTCAGTGCCATTGGTCTTATTTTGATCTTCCTGAATAAGACTCAACTTATGAAGTTAGTACGCCAGCCGAATTACAGAGGGGAGACTTCAGTTGTGTGTGTTGTTTTTTTCCTGATGTAAAACCAGGGAGACTGAAGTCATACCCACAACAGCTATGTTGTGACCTACTAATCATTCAAACGCAAAGAGTTTACTGTGCTTATGCATCAAACGCGATACTTGACACGGATTTTCTGTGAAAAAAACGGGAGCCGAAGCTCCCGTTTAACATTGCATTTACGCCTGGAACAAACTTTCAACAGTTTGCACCACATTTTCGACCGTGAAGCCGAATTGTTGGAACAGTAATTCAGCTGGCGCTGACTCACCGAACGTGCGCATACCAATGATTTGGCCGTTCAAGCCAACATATTTGTACCAGTAATCGGCAATACCCGCTTCTACTGCCACGCGTTTGGTAACCGCAGCTGGTAATACAGATTCTTTGTATTCTGCAGACTGTGCATCAAATGCATCGGTACATGGAATAGAAACAACACGAACCTGACGACCTTTCGCTGCCAGTTGATCAGCAGCCAGCATCGCCAGTTCAACTTCAGAACCGGTAGCGATCAGGATCGCGTCTGGTGTGCCTTCACTGTCACGCAGAACATAACCGCCTTTATAGACATTCGCCAACTGAGCCGGCGTACGATCCATTTGCGCCAGATTCTGACGCGAGAAAATCAGTGCACTTGGGCCATCTTTGCGTTCAACCGCATATTTCCACGCAATTGCCGATTCAACCTGATCACATGGGCGCCATGTACTCATGTTTGGTGTCAGACGCAGAGAAGCAATTTGTTCCACTGGCTGGTGCGTTGGGCCATCTTCACCCAGACCGATGGAGTCGTGGGTATAAACGAAGATAGTACGCTGTTTCATCAACGCAGCCATACGCACCGCATTACGGGCATATTCCATAAACATCAGGAAAGTGGCACCGTAAGGAATGAAACCACCATGCAACGCCACACCATTCATAATGGCTGACATTGCGAACTCACGTACACCGTAGTGAACATAGTTACCAGAGGCATCATCTGCAGTCAGTGACTCAGAGCCAGACCACATGGTCAAGTTCGATGGCGCTAAGTCAGCAGAACCGCCCAGGAATTCCGGCAGTAATTTACCAAATGCTTCAATAGCATTCTGGCTGGCTTTACGCGAAGCAATTTTCGATGGGTTAGCTTGCAGCTGTTCAACAAACGCTTGTGATGCTTCTGCCCAGTTAGCTGGCAAATCGCCATTCACGCGACGTTTGTATTCCGCAGCCAGTTCTGGATGCGCTTCGGCATAGGCTGCATATTTCTCATTCCATACAGCTTCTTTCGTGGCACCTGCGTCTTTCGCATTCCACTCGGTGGCAATATCAGCAGGAATAACAAACGGCTCATGATTCCACCCCAGGAATTCACGTGCAGCAGCAATTTCAGCAGCACCCAATGGTGAACCATGGCAATCGTGTGAACCAGCTTTATTTGGTGAACCGAAACCGATCACGGTCTTACAGCAGATCAATGTTGGTTTGTCAGTTTCTGCTTTAGCCGCGTCGATAGCTGCTTTGATTGCATCTGCATCATGGCCGTCAACAGCACGGATAACATGCCAGCCATAAGCTTCAAAGCGAGCAGGTGTATCATCAGTAAACCAGCCTTCAACATGACCGTCGATAGAGATACCGTTGTCATCCCAGAATGCGATCAGTTTGCCCAGTTTCAGAGTTCCGGCCAGTGAGCACGCTTCATGGGAAATACCTTCCATCATGCAACCGTCACCCATAAACACGTAGGTGTGATGGTCAACGATATCAAAATCAGGGCGGTTGAATTGAGCTGCCAGAACTTTTTCAGCCAGCGCCATACCAACACCGTTGGTAATCCCCTGACCTAATGGACCTGTCGTTGTTTCAACACCAGGGGCATAACCATATTCAGGGTGACCAGGTGTGCGAGAATGTAGCTGACGGAAGTTTTTCAGATCTTCAATGGACAGGTCATAACCTGACAGATGCAGCAAGGAGTACAGCAGCATCGAACCATGACCATTGGAAAGGATGAAACGGTCACGCTCGCTCCATTTTGGGTTAGCTGGGTTGTGGTTCAAAAAGTCACGCCACAGCACTTCGGCAATATCAGCCATGCCCATTGGGGCGCCCGGGTGGCCGGAATTGGCTTTTTGAACTGCATCCATGCTCAATGCCCGGATGGCATTGGCTAACTCTTTACGAGAGGGCATTTGTCACTCCTGCTTTCAATTGGGTCTATACATTTAAGTAAGGCGTGTATTGTCCCAAACTGATCACCGGTTGCGCAAATGTTATCTCGGTTATTTTATTGCGACGCACCTCTGACTTAATGATCTGAGGCTTAATTTTCCCCGTACATTGACGATATCTCTATTGACTGCGACAATAGTCACATAGATAGACGTCCAGATGTGGATACTGCTATTTGCAATCAGGTTATCAACCACATTGCAATCGCCTTCAACTTTTTACACAGAGAATTAAAATGGCAAGACTGTTTACCTCCGAATCCGTTGCTGAAGGACATCCAGATAAAATCGCGGATCAGATTTCCGACGCGGTGCTGGATGCCATTCTGGAGCAAGATCCGAAAGCGCGTGTCGCTTGTGAAACTTTCGTCAAGACCGGTATGGTGCTGGTTGGTGGTGAAATCACCACTTCTGCCTGGGTTGATATCGAAGAGCTGGTGCGCAAAACCGTTTGTGATATCGGTTATACCCACTCTGATATGGGTTTTGATGCGCATTCTTGCGCCGTATTGAATGCGATTGGTAAACAGTCTCCTGATATCAATCAAGGTGTTGATCGTGCCGACCCTAAAGAACAGGGTGCTGGCGACCAAGGCCTGATGTTTGGTTATGCATCAAACGAAACTGATGTATTGATGCCTGCACCAATCACTTACGCACATCGTCTGGTAAAACGCCAATCTGAAGTGCGTAAAAATGGCACATTGCCATGGTTGCGCCCAGATGCAAAAAGCCAAATCACCTTTATTTATGACAAACAAGGCAAAATCGAAGGTATCGATGCTGTTGTTCTGTCAACACAGCATTCACCGGATATTAGCCAGCCAGATTTGATCGAAGCAGTACACGAAGAAATTCTGAAACCAGTATTGCCGGCAGAATGGTTGAGCAAAAGCACCAAATATTTTATTAACCCAACTGGCCGTTTTGTTATCGGTGGCCCAATGGGTGACTGTGGTCTGACTGGCCGTAAAATCATCGTCGATACCTACGGTGGTATGGCTCGTCACGGTGGCGGTGCTTTCTCTGGTAAAGACCCATCTAAAGTTGACCGTTCAGCCGCTTATGCAGCGCGTTATGTAGCGAAAAACATTGTAGCAGCCGGTTTAGCTGATCGCTGTGAAATTCAGGTTTCCTACGCCATCGGTGTTGCTGAGCCAACCTCTATCAGCGTTGAAACATTTGGCACTGGCAAAGTCAGTGAAGAATTGTTGACTCAGTTGGTGCGAGATCAGTTTGATCTGCGCCCATATGGCTTGATTGAAATGCTGGATCTGATCCAGCCGATCTACAAACAAACTGCAGCTTATGGCCACTTCGGACGCGAAGAGTTCCCATGGGAGAAAACCGATAAAGCCGCATTACTACGCGACTTGGCTGGTTTAAAATAATTCGTAAAATAAAGGGGCTTCGGCCCCTTTATTTTATCGATAAACTCCGATGTTTTATCTGTATACTTCCGCCAAAGCAGTCTTTTTTTCCTCCTGTAAATGCTATATAGACCCAACTTCACTAACCTGATTCAGATCGAAGTGGTTGCCAGCCATTATCTGTCTTTGGCTGCCCGTTACTTCAAACGTGAATTTAATCACCCCAAAATCACGTTAGATCAGCGTGGCAAATGTGCGGGTACAGCACGGTTACGCGACTGGCATATCCGGCTTAATCCAGTTTTACTACAAGATAACCAGGCTGAGTTTGAAAATGAGGTGATCCCGCATGAGATTGCACATTTGGTGGTGCATGCAATCTGGGGGCGAGTGAAACCGCACGGTGCAGAATGGCGGAAGGTGATGTGGGAGGTATTTAGTATTACGCCCCGCACAACCCATAAAATGGATATAACTAAAGTTCAGGGCGCAGTTTACTCTTATCAATGTGAGTGCCAGCAACATCAATTATCTGTGCGGCGTCACCGCGCTATTTTACGTGGCGACCGCCAATATTGCTGTCGTCGTTGCGGTGCTAATCTGCAACAACTAACTGACGTAACAGACTCATCCCCTCGCCCGTAAATTCACCCGCATTGGCCATCTGACGAATTTGTTCTGCGTTATAACGACGAGCATCATAAACCACCACAATACTTTCATCGCCCGGTTGCAGGAAGTTCTGCTCACCAAACGGTGTATAACGAGTTGCACCGATACTGATGATCACCTGTTGCGGGTGTTGTGCCACTTTCAATATAGCAGCAATATCTTCTGCTGGGCCTTCATCCTGCTGATGATTCATCTTATCGATGACCCAGTTCAGTAAAGTTTCGTGAAAATAACTATATTCCACCGTTGGGCTGTCTAAGCCATACGGATAACTTTCCCCATTACGGCGTAAAAAGCTGGCGATATGGTAACAATCCAACTCACCACCTTCGGCGAATTTATCCAGTGTGATGCGCTGCGATGACATGCCTTTACTGGATGGGCCCCAGTTTTTCTTTTCACTGATCTTACGAGCACCAGGGCGACGAATCGAGCAGTCATTAAATGCCGCAAACTCACGCGGAATAAGGTCTTTAACGATCTGGTTGTCATATACCACATCGCAGATCAAACAAACTTCCGGTTCGATCTGCAGATTATCAGCACCATCAGGAAACTGGATCTGATGATGGGAAATTGGGAATATATTCAGAAAACTGTTTTCAATGTTCGGTACATAAAATGGGAATATCGCTTTCGGTTGAATAGCATCTTTTACTTTAACATTCACAAAGTCGCTGGCTTCGCCCGCCTGTTCCAAATGTCCGGCAAAGTTACCCGCGACACCAAAACCAATCATCTTGGTTAAATCCATTGCATGCTCCTTTCTGAATGCCAATTCACGCTTAACAAG
>JAYSBB010000136.1:0-5834 GCA_041915645.1 Tolumonas sp. | reverse complement strand
CCGGGTGTGTAGAGGACTTTCACCTCCAAGTCATCTGATAGCCACCACAGTTACCAGACAGCGCCTGTCATAGCGCTGCGCGCCATGCCCGGCGCACAAACGAAGGGGCGACATCATGTCACCCCTCTACAGGCATCGGTGCCTAAACCGAAGAATTACGTGGAGCACAAATTTTCCGTTGTACACTGCGCAGGCATCCTTGCAGGCATCATCGCCTTCCATGGGGTCACATTTCACGACCGGCTTCCTGCATAACCGCTGTTCCATCACCGGTTATCACCCGTTCCCTTGGGTGTCCCTTCAACCGCATCCGGCGGTTCATCCCGTGTCTCATCCCTAAGTGATGGTTCATCCAGAGCCATCACATACATCCTGTATGGTTAATACTAGTGCACCATTCGAAATATTGTGGTTACGATTTAAACAAAAAATGGATGAGAACGAATTTTGATAACGATAGTTCGATGAAATATCAATATGATAAGTGAATTTTTAACAATTAAACACACTATAGAAACCGCCTTGGCGCACAGTAACTATGGCAAATATCCTACACGCTGATCAGCTTAAAATGACATCACGTATTGGTGTTATTTCGTTCCGTCAGTAACTGTGGATATTTCCGCAACGCTGCACGCAGCTGGTCATAAGTTAACCCCAGTGCCTGTGCGGTGTGCCGTTGATTAAAATGTTGTTGCTGCAACGCTCGCTGGATCAGACGTTGTTCAAACTGCGCCAGCTCGGCTTTTAAATCACAAGTCTCTACCGGTGATACTGATAGCGCGGCTATCGGTTCAGATACAGTCGGTTCAGATACAGGCATAGTTGAGCCATTCTGCGAGCTTGTGCGCCAAGGGCTGACGAAAGGATCCAGCACCATTTCAGCGACTGGTTTGCCCGGATCGGCATGGCGGTAGATGCTGCGCTCCACGACATTTTTCAGCTCACGCACATTACCCGGCCAATCGTGCCCCAGCAGTTGTTGCATCGCCGACGGAGCAAACCCCGAAAAAAAGTCATAACCCAATTCCAGACACATACGCAGCGCAAAATGCTCGGCCAGCTCGGCAATATCCTCTTTGCGATAACGCAGCGGCGGCAGATTCAGCACATCAAACGCCAGCCGATCTAACAAGTCGCCGCGAAAACGCCCTTGCGTAACCAGAGCTGGCAGATCTTCATTACACGCCGCCACCACCCGTACATCGACCTGCAGGGTTTTACTGCCGCCCACACGCTCAAAACGACCATATTCAATTACGCGTAATAATTTTTCCTGCACCGGCAAACTGGCGGTGGCCAGTTCATCGAGAAATAAGGTGCCACCATCGGCGCGCTCAAAAAGCCCAGCCCGACTACGCGTCGCCCCGGTAAAAGCGCCCATCTCATGGCCAAACAGTTCCGATTCCAGCAGATTTTCACTCATGGCGGCACAGTTCACCTGCAGATAGGGCTGTTGCCAGCGTAATGACAGATAATGTAACCGTTCCGCAATCAGCTCTTTGCCGGTGCCGCGCTCTCCCACCAGCAACACCGGACGGTTCAGTGGTGCCACTTGTGACGCTTGTTGCAACACCTGATGCCAAAGCTCAGAGCTGCCAATCACACGTTGTTTCGGCGTGGTCATTTTATCCACCAGAATTGGCTTTATTAACCATATTTATGGTCTATATAACCAAATATTCAAGTTATGTGCGGTCATTTTTAAGTCAAAATAATTAATTACTGGAAAAACAATACATTATAAATCTGGCACAACTTTCGCTGTGTTATAGCCAAAGTAATTGGAGTTGCAGCAAGGCGACGAATGAACGAGTCCCCATGAGCATAGATAAACTATGTGATTGGGGTGAGTGAACGTGGTCAACGACGCTGCAACTTCAAGTACGAAGGGTATAGAGAAGTCAATCTACAGCAGGAGTTCATCATGGGTATCTTTTCTCGTTTCAGCGACATCATTAATTCCAACCTGACCGCGTTACTCGATCGCGCCGAAGACCCGGCCAAAATGGTACGGATGATGATCCAGGAAATGGAAGAAACACTGGTTGAGGTCCGCACCAGCTCTGCGCGTGTCCTTGCCGATCGCAAAGAGCAGGAGCGTCGTTTACAACGTCTGCAACACGATGCGCTCGACTGGGAAAGTAAAGCCCGTCTGGCGCTGAGTAAAGGCCGTGAAGATCTGGCTCGGGCAGCATTAGCAGAAAAACAAGCGGTCGAAGAAACATTGCAATTGGCGGAGCGTGAGCTAAAAGTGATAGAGGAACAACTGACCGTGTTACATGAAGAGATCAGTCAGTTGCAGCAAAAACTGGATGACGCGAAAGCCAAACAACAATCGTTATTAGCGCGGGAAAAGACCAGTCGCGCACGGATGGACATTCGCCGCAGCAGCAATCGCGACAAACTGGAAGAAGCATTCCGAAAATTTGATGCTTACGAGCGCAAAATGGATAACTTAGAGGCACAGGTGGAAGCGCAAGATCTGGGCCGTAGCCGTACCTTACATGACGAATTTAACGAACTGGCGCGGGACGACAAAGTCGAGTCGGAACTGGAAGCACTGAAAGCCAGCATGACCAATCAGAGGAGTGAGTCTTAATGTCATTGATGATGTTCTTTTTTGTGCCAGCGGTGGTGTTTCTGGCACTGGTGGCGCCGATCTGGCTGATATTGCATTACTGGACGCAATCCCGGCTCAACCGCGGTTTATCAGCAGAAGAACATGATCAGCTGGAAGATGCGCTGGCGCTGGCTAAACGGTTGGAACAGCGCATTGTGACATTAGAAACGATCCTCGACGTGCAGCAGCCCGACTGGCGCCGCCACGATGAGGATCGCAACCACCGCTCTTGACTCGGAGATTTGTGATGAAAAACGTCGACCGCAAACTATATCGCAGCAGCAATCAGGCTTGGTTAGGCGGTGTTTGTGCCGGTGTCGCGGAATGTTATGGGCAGCCGGTTTGGCTGATTCGAATTCTGATGATCACGCTGTTTGTTTTTAGCGGCAGTCTTGCGGCATTGGTCTATCTGGCGGGCATATTCCTGTTGGATAAACAGCCGACACAATTGCCGCCACAAACCCGTTTTCGCCCGCAATTTGGCTATGGCGAAGATGCCGCACAACGGGCACGTCAACTGAGTGAACGCATGCAGCAACTGGATCAACGGTTGCAGGCGATGGAGCGTTATGTGACCTCCAGCCGTTACCGCTTTGATAAAGAGTTTAATAAATTATAGGAATGGATATGCATCTACACCTGAGGCAACACCTGCGAACCGTCTCTCTTGGGCTCTTATCCTATTTATTTTTAATGTCATCCGCTCAGGCCGGTTTGCTGCGGGAACGCTTGCAAGAACGGTTCGCCGAACGGCACGCAGCAACCGCAGAAAACACAACGGAAAATGATGAGTTTGCTGACACCAGCGTGACATCAAATTCATTACCCGCGGGCGTTCGGGTGATTCGCAATCTGGCTTATGGCGCGGATGCCAAACAACGGCTCGATGTTTATTTGCCAACACATCCACTTACAAACGCGCCCGTCATTTTTATGGTACACGGTGGCGCCTGGCGTACGGGCGATAAAGCGATGAGTAACGTGGTGGAGAATAAAATCGCCCGTTGGGTGCCCGACGGTATTGTTTTTATCTCCATCAATTATCGCTTATTGCCTCAGGCTGACCCGTTATTACAGGCACAGGATGTCGCAACCGCCCTCGCCTATGCGCAAAAAAATGCCGCGCAATGGGGGGCTGATGCACACCAGTTTGTTTTAATGGGTCATTCTGCTGGTGCCCATCTGGTCAGCTTGCTGGCCGCCGATCCGACCCTCGCCACGCGACAAGGAGCGCAGCCTTGGTTAGGCACCGTTTCACTCGACAGCGCGGCGTATGACATTCCTCGGATCATGGCAGCCAAACATTACCGTTTCTACGATAAAGCCTTTGGCTCTGATCCCGCTTATTGGCAAGCCGCATCCCCGTTGCAACAACTCAAATCGCAACACACCGCCTTTCTGGCGATCTGTTCAACCCAACGCCCCGATAAACCTTGCGATCAGGCTCGTGATTTTGTCGCGCAGGCCAAAAGCCTACAGATAACGGCATCATTACAACCAGAACCACTCACCCACAAAGAGATCAATCAACAACTCGGGCTGAATAATGCTTATACCCAACAGGTAGAAACCTTTCTTGCCGGATTAAGTCAGCCCTTGTGTCAGCGTATTGTTCCAGATAAAGCAACCCAATGTTCCCGAAATTGAACTGTCGGAATAACGCATGGAAGTCTATGGTTTGACTATGCTTAATGCTTAAAGTTGAGTTATTACCGGCGTACCTGTCGTGAATGATACGCCCATCATTCATCGTAGAAAGGGAACAAACCATGACCAAGTTGCTTGTACTGTATTATTCCATGTATGGCCATATTGAAACGATGGCCAACAGTGTAGTCGAAGGCGCACGAGAAGTGGATGGCGTCGAAGTCACACTAAAACGGGTTCCTGAAACAATGGACCCGGCCATCTTTGCCTCGGCCGGTGGCAAAGCCAGCCAAGTCCCCGTCGCTACCCCTGCAGAGCTGGCGGATTATGATGCCATTATCTTTGGGGTACCGACCCGCTTTGGCAATATGGCCGGACAAATGCGTACGTTCCTCGATCAAACCGGTGGTTTATGGGCCAAAGGGGCATTATTTGGCAAAGTAGCCAGTGTGTTTGGTTCGACCGGTGTCGGTGGCGGACAAGAGATGACCATTACCTCTACCTGGACGACGCTGGCGCATCACGGCATGGTGATTGTACCGATTGGTTATGGTGCCAGTGAACTGTTTGATATCAGCCACGTCAGTGGTGGTACCCCGTATGGTGCCACGACTTATGCCGGCGGTGATGGTTCTCGGCAACCCGATGCCCGTGAACTGGCGATTGCCCGTTTTCAGGGTAAACATGTCGCCACGGTTGCGGCAAAACTAAAAGGCTAACGCGTTTCATTGGCCCATAAAAAAAGCGGAGACCACATGGCCTCCGTTTTTTATTCCCGCTTAACGCGAGCGTTTGACTTTGAATTTGCTGATCAGTTGGTTCAGTTGTGACGCTTGTGCGGTTAACTCGCTTGCAGCAGCCGAGCACTGCTCTGAACTGGCACTGTTTTGATGCGCCACAATTTCCTGCTCTGCTATATGTTGATTGTAGAATCAGTGATCTATTTGGTGTGTAAACTCAATTCATCGAAAACAAATTCGCTAAAGAGTTAATGTGTTAAAAGGTTAATCGCGGGTATATGAATTTTGGCGGATACGAATTTGGCGGAAAGCGGAAAAAATAAAAGGGCGACATAAGTCACCCCTCTGAAAGTCTTGGTTGCCCAAGCCTGCGACGATATGGCATCGTCTTATCTCATCCTTGAAGGCCCTTCCCGATCCATCGGGACATCCTTTTAAGCATCCTGCGTAACAAATAATCCTTACTTGTTACTTTCTTCGATCCGTGAAGACATCCTGATAACCACATCCTGTGGTGCATCCATCTGCCATCCTGGCTTGCCACTCATCCTGAGCAACAATGACTTCATCCTGAAGTATCCTGTGTCATCCTGACTGCTACTCGTCCTGAGTAACAAGACCTCATCCTGAGGTATCCTTTGTCATCCTGACTGCTACTCATCCCGAGTAACAACACCTCAATCCTGAGGCAAATCCGTTTTGTCATCCTGACAAAGCTTCTCAACCTTGAGAAACCGCAGCGCGTCCTGCAGGAGTAATACTAAGGATTTATCGCTTTCCTACAAGTAGCCTAAATATGCGGTTTTTCCAATAATTTATGCAAT
>JAYSBB010000135.1:0-5840 GCA_041915645.1 Tolumonas sp. | reverse complement strand
TTGCCCGCGATTATCAGGGTACTTGTAACCTGCGTTTCGACGACACCAACCCTGCGAAAGAAGAAGTGGAATATGTCGAATCAATCCAGCGTGATGTGCAATGGTTAGGTTTTCAGTGGAATGGCGCTGTGCGTTACTCCTCGGATTATTTTGAACAACTGCACGCCTATGCCATTGAGCTGATCAACAAAGGGCTCGCTTATGTTGACGAGCTGACTGCTGATCAGATCCGCGAATATCGTGGCACCTTGACGCAACCGGGTAAGAACAGCCCATTCCGCGATCGCAGCATCGAAGAAAACCTCGCGCTGTTTGAAAAAATGAAAAATGGCGGTTTCCAGGAAGGTGAAGCTTGCCTGCGAGCCAAAATTGATATGGCGTCTTCATTTTTTGTGATGCGTGATCCGGTTATCTACCGTATCAAATTCGCTGAACATCATCAGACGGGCAACAAATGGTGCATCTATCCGATGTACGATTTTACCCACTGTATTTCGGACGCCTTGGAAGGCATCACACATTCCATCTGTACGCTGGAATTCCAGGATAACCGTCGTCTGTATGATTGGGTGCTGGATAACATCTCAATCCCTTGTCATCCTCGTCAATATGAGTTCAGCCGTCTGAATCTTGAATATGCCATCATGTCGAAGCGTAAGCTAAACCAGCTGGTGACTGAAGGGATTGTGGAAGGGTGGGATGACCCACGTATGCCGACCGTATCGGGTCTTCGTCGTCGTGGCTATACGCCAGAAGCGATCCGCGAGTTTTGTCATCGTATCGGTGTGACTAAACAAGACAACACCGTTGAGATGAGTTCACTGGAGTCGTGCATTCGTGAAGATCTGAACGAACGCGCGCCACGTGCCATGGCCGTATTAGACCCGCTGCGTGTGGTGTTGGAAAACTATCCGGAAGATTTGGTTGAAAACCTGACCATCGCGAATCACCCGAATATTCCGGAAGCGGGTGAGCGTAGCGTGCCATTCAGCCGTGAAATCTTTATTGATCGTGCTGATTTCCGCGAAGAAGCCAACAAGCAATACAAACGTTTGGTGATGGGTAAAGAGGTGCGTCTGCGCCACGCTTACATCATTAAGGCGGAACGCGTTGAAAAAGATGCGGAAGGGAATATCACTACGCTGTATTGTTCTTGCGATCGCGACACGCTGGGTACTAACCCTGCAGACGGTCGTAAAGTGAAAGGTGTTATCCACTGGGTATCAGCTGCTCATGCGCTCGATGCGGAAGTGCGTTTGTATGATCGCCTGTTCAGCGTTGCGAATCCAGGTGCGGCAGAAGATTTCCTGAGCACCATCAACCCTGAATCACTGCGTATTGTGCCTCATGCTAAGCTGGAGCCATCTTTGAGCACCGCACAGCCTGAGTTTGCGTATCAGTTTGAGCGAGAAGGTTATTTCTGTGTGGACAATAAACTGTCTTCCCCAGAAAAAATGGTCTTTAACCTGACCGTCGCTTTGCGTGATACGTGGGCTAAACAGGAAGCATAGTTTTTCCTGAGCCAATAAAAAACCGCCGAATGTCTGGCGGTTTTTTATTTTTGGTGTTTTATTACGGATATTTGGCTCAGTAATGTGGCGGCGGCGTCTCTTCGCTTTGACTGGCGATTTGGCTGACCACCATCTCTTTCATGCGGGTTGCAATCAGCCCCATCTGATGGCGTAACTTGTCCATATCTTGCTGCTGAGTGGCAAGAGCCTGGTTAAGTTGTTCAATTGTATCGTCCTGGAAAGCTAAGCGGCTTTCCAGTTCTGCAATCCGATCTTCCAGATGTTTGTTTAGCTCATTTATGTGTGACATCGATTCACTCTTTGGTATTTATCCTCTGCATTATATTCCGTATCATTTTTCTCACAATTACCTTTATTTGCCTGTTGTTCATTTACAACTGGCGTTAGTATAAGGCGCTTGCCTAGGTCAGCCTCTCTTTACCGATAAACAGAGAGCCGGAATCCTTCTCGTGGAGAAAATAATGCAAAAAATGATCAAGATGTCTTTGTTGGCGGTTGCGGTTGCAGTATCCATGACTGCTTGTCAGAAAGATGAGCCAAAAGCACCAGTTGCCGACAAAGTTGAGTTAAAAACATTTGAACAACAATCTGCTTACGCGATTGGTTTGTCTATGGGCCGTTATATTAATTCAACACTTTCCCGCCAGCAGGATCTGGGCGTGAAATTAGATAACGACATGATCATGAATGGCGTGAAAGACGGTCTGGCGAAAAAAGCCCAGATGAGCGACGCTGATATTGAAAAAGCGCTGAAAGCGTATGATCAAAAAGTTAACGAAGCAGCGACTAAAAAAGCTGAAACTGATGCCAAGTCAAGTTTAGAGAAAGGTAAAAAATACCTGGAAGAAAATGCGAAAAAAGCTGGCGTGACAGTAACGCAATCAGGTCTGCAATATGAAGTGCTGAAGATGGGTACTGGTGAAAAACCAAAAGCCAGCGATGTCGTTCGTGTGCATTATCTGGGTACTCTGCCTGACGGCACTAAATTCGACAGTTCTTATGACCGTAAAGAACCAGCTGAATTCCCACTGGATCACGTAATTCCAGGTTGGACTGAAGGCGTGCAGCTGATGCCTGTTGGTTCTAAATTCAAATTCACTCTGCCTGCTGCTCTGGCTTATGGCGAACAGGGTGCCGGTACTATTCCGCCAAACTCTGTACTGGTATTTGAAGTAGAACTGCTGGAAATCGTTAAAGATCAAGCTAAAGCGGCTGACGCACCAGCTAAAACTGAAGCTAAAAAATAAGTCTGCTTATTTGATGACCCCATAACCGGGGTCATCACTCTTTATGTTTTCCGCCTAAAACAAACTCCCGCGTTTCATTTTTATCTTCAGCATTCACCTGCTGCATTCCTATTTTCCTCAATAAAGCGATAGAGGCTAAATTGTTGATATTAGTATTGGAATACACGGGAATTTGAGGATAAGTACGCTGCCATTCATTGAGTACACAAGATACCGCTTCGGTCATTAAACCTTGTCGCCAATATGGTGAGCTTAGCCAATAACTCAGTTCCACACGCTCTGCTTTTGATTGCAACGTGACTTTCTGCTGTAAAGTAACTAACCCGATCAGTGCTTTCCCTTTGATATTTCGGATGGCATAACAACAGCCTTTCCCATTCTGATGTTGTTTTTGTTGTTCGATAGCCCAGCGTAATAACTGGTTGTCTGATGTTGGCATCAGGCAATGATGGCTCGCCTGAATAAAGACCGGGTCACTCGTTATTTCGCGGATCGCGACCACATCTTGTAAGACCAACGGCTGTAAACATAATCGGCGTGTGGATAACGGTGGCATCATACGAATAACTGACTGATACTAAATACAGAATAAGGTTTAATCTTAACCTGTATTATTCGAGCGGAGGTGCATTATGTTCATTGTTTCTATCACTTATAAAACCGATATTGCACAGATTGAAGCGCATATGGATGCGCATAAAGCCTACTTGCAAGAACAATATGAGGCTGGTCATTTTATTGCCTCCGGGCGGAAAGTACCCAGAACAGGCGGTATTATCCTGGCTCGCTCTGAAAGCATGGAGACATTAGAACCTATCTTGGCGGCAGATCCTTTCCACCTGCATAAACTAGCTGATTATGAGATCACCGAATTTATGCCAACGATGGTGGGGGATGATTTCCGTAATTTGCTGGGAGTGTAAATTCACAGGCTGTATCTCTTCTACAAAAGAGATACAGCCGGAAGTCTATTAAGGGCGATATGAACTATCGGTGCGCTGCAGTGTTTGGTATTCACCCAGTGCGGGTAGTTTCAGCAAATAACGGCGTAACATGTCTTGTGCTGCAAACGAGATAATCCGGCGCTGCAAGGTCACATCCAGCGTTCGGACATATAGGGTCTGGGCCCAACCGTGCAAACCATCCCACAAGGCAATCGGGTAGTGCTGTTCAGTGGCAGAACCAATCGCTAATGTCAGACGGGAATGGTGCTGAATGTGTTGTAGCAACTCATCTGCACTGTCTGGTAAATGAGCATGGTAATCACCACATAGCTGTGGGATCGCAGGCGCTAAATCTGACAACAGTTGCCCATAGGTGCCACCTTCCAATATTTCGAGCGGCCCTTGTAATAGTCCAGCTAAGGTGTTTGGCATATCGAGTTGGCCTGAAGCCACCAGATAGGGCGTGATCACCGATAACAGCTGTGTTTCCGCGGTATCAAAATCGGCATCGGGATCTTGGCTTATTAGCTTCATCTCGATGATGGGCATAGATGAGCGATAGCCTAATTCAATATGCTCCGGCCAGCTGAGCGTATCTA
Organism: Tolumonas sp.; assembly: GCA_041915645.1. Taxonomy (GTDB): domain Bacteria; phylum Pseudomonadota; class Gammaproteobacteria; order Enterobacterales; family Aeromonadaceae; genus Tolumonas. The sequence continues at coordinate 1,518 of JAYSBB010000135.1, read as the reverse complement.
ACTGGTCACTTAAGGATGATTCTGAAATCCCGAAGGTGAAATAACGACGAACGGTAGCCGCACCGGAAGGGTAATGTTTTTGCAGATCGGGAATGATTTGCTGCTGTACCATTTGTTTAAATTCGTTTGGTACACCGGGAGTGAAATAACACAAGGCTTTGTTGATTTGTAGCTTAAAGCCACATGCCGTACCAATCGGGTTGTCTAGCACGATGGCGCCTTGCGGTAACATCGCTTGTTTGCGGTTACTGACTGGCATGGCGCGTCCGCGATTAGAAAACTTCTGTTCCATATTGGCCAACCAGTCGGTGCTGAGTTCCTGAGGCACACCAGCAACTTGGGCAACGGCATCGGTGGTTTTATCATCGGAAGTGGGGCCGAGGCCACCATTAAAAATAATGACATCAGCAACCAGACTGCGTTCTTGCAAAAGAGAGGTTAAATCATCCATCCGGTCGCCAACAGTCTGCCGACGTCTAACCTGCCAGCCTTGTTCCAACAGCTGCAGACTTAACCATGACGCATTGGTGTCAACGGTAAAACCGGTGAGAACTTCATCACCGGTGGTAATAATTTCTATAATCATGAGGATACCAGTATTGAGTTAAGCATAGAGATGCTAACAATCAGCTACCATTGGTTCCACTTGAGGAGTCAAAGAAGTAACTGATTCGGGTTCGCGGGCTCAGATAATCAAAGATTTCTTGCGGTAAACGGGACGGCAACAGCACACGCTTGATGCTTAAATTCATATTTTCCAAATCGACCACCGCGGCTTCAGTTCGCGGGATGGCGGCATCATAAATCAGTACCGAAGGATACAGCAGACGTTGGCTATTAACCGACATTACCAACCCAACTTGACCATTCGATAATTCAACCACGCTACCTGGTGGATAAATACCTAAGTGTTTGATGAGTAAACCGATATAGTCTTTATTAAGCTGTTTTGTTTTGTGCTTGAACATGAACGACAACACCGTATGAGGTGTCGCGGCAGCTTTCCCGCCAATTTGTGGGTGGCACAAAGAGTCATATTCATCAATCACCGCCATTAACTGGCTGAGATCGTCGATCTGCGAGGCAACTAACCCTTCCGGATAACCAGAGCCATCGAGCCGTTCATGGTGTCGCAGAATTATCCCTTTCGCTTGTGCGGGAAATTCCTGCGCTAAATCCAACAAACTCAGGCTATAACGCGGATGCATCTTATACAGATTTTCTTCCGGTTTGCTCAGTGGTTCTGTTTTTCTCAGGATCTGCGAGGGAATTTTGATTTTGCCGATATCATGAAATACGGCGGCCATACCGAGCAGTTTGATCTCTTCTGCGGTTTTACCACATTGTTTGGCCAGCAACATCGATAGCATTGCCACGTTTAGCGTGTGGTAATAGAGGCTTTCACCTTCCGGTGAGTCTGACATCAGGTGCAGCACCATCTGGTCAGCTTGCATCAATTGCGTGGTGATATCTTCAACCAGCTCATGTGCTTCACGGATGGCATTTAACGGCCGGTTC
>JAYSBB010000134.1:0-5945 GCA_041915645.1 Tolumonas sp. | reverse complement strand
GCCGTACCTCAGCACTGAACATATAACCACCACCCCAAACAGTTTTGATCAGCTCCGGTTTTTTCGGGTCAATTTCCAGCTTTCGTCGTAAGCGACTGACCAAGGTATCAATCGCACGGTCAAACGCTTGTGCTTCCCGCCCGCGCGCCATATCCAGCAGTTGATCGCGGCTGAGCACCCGTTTTGGTCGCTCCAGAAACACTTTCAGCAGATCAAATTCGGCAGTAGACAGGCTGATCGCCACACCGAGCTCATCCACCAGCTCGCGACGCGCCAGATCCAACTGCCAATGATCAAAATGCAAACGCTCAGGCAGCGCCTCTTGCACTTCTGGCATCAGATTGGCACGGCGCAATACCGCCTTAATGCGTGCCAGCAATTCACGCGGATTAAAGGGTTTTGCCAGATAATCATCGGCGCCCATCTCTAAGCCGATGATGCGATCCATCTCTTCACCCATCGCGGTCAGCATCACCACCGGTAACGACGAGCGCGCCCGCAGATCTCGACATAAGGTCAACCCATCTTCGCCTGGCAACATCAGATCCAATACCAGCAAGGTGAAATGGCCATTTTCCAGCAGGCGTTTCATCTCCTTGCCATCACGGGCACAGGTGACTTTGAAGCCATGTTGCTCCAGAAAACGTTTCAGCAAATCACGAATTTCGGCGTGGTCATCAACCACCAGAATATGCGGCAAGGTCTGGTTCATGCGGGTTCCTCGGAGGCTATTGCTGTCAGTATATAAATTTGCGTAAGGAATGTATGGCAAATTATGTCACAGCGCTAATCTGGCAAAGTCTGTTACAAAATAGTCTGTTTTTGGCACAGCCAAGTGACATTTATGGTCTGTAATGATAGTGCAAAAACAAATTGATACGAGAAGAGGGGAACGACTATGTTAACACGCAAACAAGCTCTGCTGACGGTAGCTCTGATGACCGGTTTACCATTGGCCAGCTGGGCAGCAACACAAGCTACAACTTCAGCAGCTGCACCCACCGCACCAATCGTGCAACCTTGTCCATTTGGTGGCCCGGATGCAGATGGTGATGGCATGATGCGTCACGGTAAAATGATGAAAGGCCATGAAGCCGGTGCTCAACGTGGTATGCACATGATGGACACTGAAGCATTGCAAAAACAGCTGGATGAAATCAAAGACCCAGCCGTAAAAGCTAAATTTATCGATATGGTAAAAGCGCGTCTGGCTTTTGACCAAGCACAGATCGAAGCCACTAAGAGCTTCCTGGATAAACAGAAATAATTCTGCGATATCCGTCTTCTCACTGCTCTTCACCGCCCTGCGGGAGGAGCAGTTGTTTTATCGCCTGCCGTAACTGCTGCACTACTGCCTTTTGCCCCGACAACTGATGTTGTTGCGCCAACCACGCCCACTCTTTACCCTGCCAAAAACGCTGGATCAATAAAGCCGCTAACAGCTTGGGTAATAACGCCAATTCAGCACTCTGCACCTGCATGGCCCGTAATACCGACGGCCAGCAATGATCGGGCGAGCGGTGATGATCGGTGAACGCCAGCAGATCTTGTTGTTCCTGTGCTGTTAACGGTTCCACTGTGGCTGATTGCAGCAAAGGCACAATAATTTCTGTCGATAGCTCCGATAAGCCATGGGCCAGCCAGACAGGTAATTGTCGCTGGAACTGCTGCTGCCATTCCGTCAACTGCGGTTGTAATTCCGGCCGTAATGCCCGCAGTAACACCGCCGCATGGCAACCGGTGGCGACATCTTTGCTTAACCCTAACCGCACCGCCTGCCAGCCTTGTTTACGCCAAAACCGCAGCACTTCGGGTGTGGCGGCAAAAGAACAACCGAGAAAATCGGCCTGACCCTGATAATGTTGCGTTAACGCCGCGATAAACTGACTGCCTAAGCCTTGTTGCTGACAGGCCGGGTGTACAGCAATACGCATCACCCGTCGATAACGGTAGTTGGCGGCATCGCGATAACCACAATGCGCCAGCAAAGTCTGCGGTAATAATTGCCCGCGCGGACGCCGCCGCCCGGCCCAGATCTGCTCCGCCAGCGCACTGTCGATCGGACCCTCGCGCATCAACAGCGCTACGCCATATAAAGTGATGTCATCACGCCACAGCCAGATCTCAATATCCGGGCAATCCAGCAACAACCGGAGATCAGTGGGCGAAGTCTGATAATGCGCCAACACCAGCAAACCAAACAGTTGCCGTAACAACGCTTCATCTTGTAATAGTTCCGCAGAACTCACTGGTTGCAGCGTGAACGTGGTTGATCGCGTGGCTGGCAACGGCGGGGCATCGGCATCCAGCAATAAGATGTTCGCCAACAACGGCTCCAGCGGATCGCTGACTGCCCAACGCAGTGGTGTGGTTAAGGTTAGCTGTTGCCAGTGCGGCCAATGCGTGGCCAGCCAGCGGCACATGCGCAACTCAAAACCATGCCCCGAACCTTCATAACCGTGAATGGTGGTGGCATACACCACGCGTTGATATTGTTGCTGTAACTGACGCAACAATGCCGCCGGGATCGCCGCCGCTTCATCGACCAGCAGTAAGTCGCAATCAACATTCTGTTCCAGCAACATTTCCGGGCTGTAAAAACGCAATAACGCGTGCTGACCAGCATGTCGGAATAATGTCTGTGCCGATTGCTGTGAGGGGGCGGTAACCACCAGCCGTTTACCTTGTGCCAATAGATGGCGCGCCGCCAAACCCAGTGCGGTTGATTTGCCACGCCCACGATCAGCCATGATAACCAGTGGATAAGCTTTCGTTGCCAACGCACATTGTGCCACCGCCAGCATCGCCGCATGTTGCTCAGCACTCAGACACCCATCGGCATCCGCCATTCTAAGCCACGCCACAGCCGGTAATTCCGGCAAGGGTGCTTGTAAACGAGGTGCCTGCAAACGCTCTGCACTGAGATCCCAGTGCCAGACATCCGGGTCAGCCTGTAACAAGCGCAACAGCCGCTGCAGGAAATGCGGGTAACAGCGCGACATCTCTTCCGGCTGTGACACATAACGCCGGTGATCAGGGTCGGCAAACACCGACCAATCGGTGAGCGCGGGCATCAATAACACCAACAACCCACCCGCCCGCACGGCGCCACCGACGGCACCTAAGATCTCTGGCGATAACCCGGAAAAACCATTAACCACCACCAACGGATATTCCTGCCCCAACCAAGGCATAGTGTGCTGCGATGTTTGCGGTAAACACTCAGCCGGGCCATCACCCAGCCATAATGCGCCGTTTTGCCAAAGTGCCGTGGCCTGTTGCTGACAAGTTTCCGCATTCCCCGTCAGCAAGACAAAACGCCGCTCGCCACGACTAAGTAAACGTGCGCAGTGTTCGGCAAGAGCGAGTTCTAACGGCTGAGGCATGGCGATCCCGAGGTGGTTTTTTTAAATTGTATCCTGCCCCGCGACCGGAAATCCCCTACAATAAGCAGCAGTGTAATTAATGAGGATAAATTGTGGCCAAAGTTGCGGTATTTCTGGATCGGGACGGCGTGATTAATCAGGATACGGGTTATGTCGCTTCCGTGGACGATTTTCACTTTATTGACGGTGCGATTGAAGCATTACAATTGCTGAAGAAAAAAGGCTACTGCTTGGTATTAGTCACCAATCAGTCGGGTATTGCCCGTGGTTTCTTCACCGAAAAACAATTTATGCATCTGACCGAATGGATGGACTGGTCACTGGCCGATCGCGATGTGGATCTCGACGGTATCTATTACTGCCCACATCATCCAACGGAAGGTGAAGCACCTTACCGTCAGGTGTGCGACTGCCGTAAACCGGCACCGGGTATGTTGCTTGACGCTGCTAAAGAGCTGGATATTGATCTGGTCAATTCCTATATGGTGGGTGACAAAGGCGCTGACATGCAAGCAGCTAAAGCGGCTGGCGTAACGCACAAGATCTTGGTACGTACCGGCAAAGCCGTCACTGCCGAAGCACAGGCACTCGCCGATGAAGTGCAAGATTCATTGCTGACCTTTGCTAAATCTGTACCCGCGTTACCATAACGATAGTGTTCTTGCGCCGGGCACTGCTGCGGCGCAAAACCAAATTAAATCAGATAAACAATGCGGTCATGGCAGGAATCACTTTTCTGACCGCCAGAAATGACTTGAGCCTGCCAAGGCAAGCTCAATCGAATTACACACTATCCCGCTGCTTTCAACAGCTTATGACCGATGTGTCGGTTTCTTTATTATGTTTGGCATTATTATGCACATACTGTGCATGCCAGACGAAAGCAATATACTTCGTTTTTTGCAATTTGCAAATTACCCCGCCATTTTCGTGATGTCGCTCACCATATGAGTCGTTGTCTGTGCTTCCTTAGCGGATAAATTCTCGCTCTATAAACACCGACTTAGCCTCATTTCACCGATATCGATGACTATTATTCGATCGCAATTGACGAACGTAAACGGAGTGAATAGTCTTGGCGCATTACACCGTGATTTATCCTCTACCCTGATACGGAACTTACTATGAAAAAATTGTTTGTGTTGCTGGTTGGTCTGTTGATTGCCCCTTTCCTGCAGGCTGCACCAGAATTTAAAGAAAACGTGAATTACGAAATTATTCGTCAGACCAACACGCCAAAACCAGAAGTGATGGAGTTTTTCTCGTATTTTTGTCCGCACTGCTATCAGTTCGAACCAATCATGGCGGAACTGAAAAAACAGCTACCGGCTGATGTGGCTTTTAAACGCACACCGGTTGCCTTCCTGGGTAAAGAGATGGGCCCGGAACTGCAACGTGCTTATGCAGTAGCAGATCTGCTGAAAGTGGAAGAAAAAGTCACCCCTATATTTTTCAGCCTGATCCACGCTGAACAAAAAGCGCCACAGAATCGTGCCGATGTACGCGCTGTGTTTGAGAAAGCCGGTGTGAATGGTAAAGATTTTGATGGTGCCGTCGACAGCTTCGCGGTAACCGGCATGGTGGCACAATATGATCGCAGCACTGGCAGCATGAACATTCGCGCCGTACCGTCAACTGTGGTGAATGGCAAATATCTGGTGAAAACTGAAGGCATCAAGAGCACCGAAGAGTACATCGCACTGGTGAAATTCCTGCTGCAGAAAAAAGACTAACGCTGATTCTGCTGATAAAAAAGCCTCCATTTGGAGGCTTTTGTCTTTTCGGCCATGCTATCAAGCAGCATTAGGCTCTGGCCAAATGGACCACCGGATTTTCCGCAAACAAATACCGGTCGTCGACCAAATCATCATCGGTTGTGGTCGCCTGAAACAGCATCTGTTTGGTATTTTCCAGATGTTGCCACATCGCCAATTTGGCGGCTTTTGGATCTTTGCGCATCAATGCTTTGAGGATCTGCTCATGGTCTTCACACCAGCTTTCCATCGCTTTATCGTCGATGTGTTCATGCAGTTTGCGCCAGTATGGGTTCTGTTCCCGCTGCTGCCAGACTTTTTCGACCAGCGTCACCAAGACTGAGTTTTGGGTCGCCTTAGCGACCTGAATATGAAACTCTTTGTCCCACTGCGAATCACGTGCCCGATCTTCTTTTTGCGCCGTTTCCTGAATGGCCAGTAATGCCATGATGTCTTGTTTGGTCACCTGTGTGGCCGCAAATTCCGCAATATTACTTTCCAGTAACTGCCGTGCCTGTAACAGCTCAAACGGACCTGCAGTGAGGAATTCATCATCCTGTTCACTTACTGTCGGCTGATAACGAGGCTCAATACCCACGACATGGATACCGGAGCCTTTGCGCACATCCACCATCCCTTCGACTTCGAGCATGATGATCGCCTCACGTACCACCGTCCGGCTGACAGCCATGGCTTCGGCAATCAGGCGTTCAGCAGGCAGGCGATCACCCACCACATACTGACCACTCTTGATCTGCTGTTTTAATTCGCTGGCTACCTTCTGGTATAAGCGACTCGCTTCAAA
>JAYSBB010000133.1:0-5994 GCA_041915645.1 Tolumonas sp. | reverse complement strand
AAGATGAAGGTCCTGGTATTGATGAATCGCATCTTAAACACCTGTTCAAACCCTTCTATCGACTGGAAGACTCTAGATCATGTCTAGATGGCGGTACTGGATTAGGCTTGGCAGTGATTGATGCAATTATTGAAGCACACCAAGGTCATATTTATTATTCTAAATCCAAAAACTTAGGTGGCAGCTGTTTTACTATTCAACTAAATCGTATAAATCGTAAGACATCAACTCATTTATAATGTGTTAAGTTCAGATCAATACGGCTTCATTTAAACCATAAATTTAAGATAAATTGATGTCTGAACTTAACCATTCTGTTTGATGATCCTCAAATAAATTTCATTACAATGAATTCTCATCTCGATATTTCGCTAGCATAAAAAATACCACAATGGAGAGTATGCCGATGATAATCCCTGCTGTTAATAATAAATTAACATGAGCTGAACTGAAGGCAATTTTACCTGCGTTAATCAATGCTGTACCTTGTTCAACGGGTAACTGGCTCGCCACTAAATAGGTATCACCAATCGATAGTCTGGCTTTTTCTGCTAAAACAGCAGTTAAATCTGACGGCACTTGAAGATGACTGCCAAATATATAGGCCATGAAAACACCAAATAAAGTAATACCTAGTCCTGTACCCAGTTCATAACCTGTACTTTCAAGTGAACCTGCCGCACCGCCCTTTTCTGCAGGTACTGAGCCCATGATCGCAATGGATGAAGCTGTTAAACCAATACTCAGTGTTAATCCAATCGAAGCTAAAATAAAGGGAACGATGATTCCCGGATGATGAAAATCTGAATAACTCAAACTGACCAACGCAATTGCTGCCAATATTAATGACATGGTCGCAACCAGACGGAGTCCAAATTTATTGGATAAAAAACCAGCAATAGGCCCGCCAATAGCGGCCGCAACCATAATCGGAACCATAAAAAGACCGGCTTGCAGCGGTGTTAAACGAATGACATATTGCAGCTCCATTGCCAAAGTTAACTCAACCCCTGCCAAAGCGCCTGCAGCAACCATTGCCATAATAATGCCGGCTAAAATAGCAGGACGTGAAAATAGCGAAAGATCTAGCATCGGCTGAGGAGAATTCAGCTGTTTGCGTACAAATATGGTTAATAAGCCGATAGATAAAACGACCAAAGGCAAGACAATCAACAACGACTGTTTACCGCCTAAGCCTGCTTTTAGTGCATATACAAACGAAATCAAACCGACAATCAGCAATAGCGCTTGACCAAATGCCCAATGTCCAGGGGTTATAGCTTCTTTTCGGGACAATAAGAAATAGCACATTGGTGCGACAACCAGCATGATTGGGACGTTAATCAGGAAAACTGAACCCCACCAGAAATATTCTAACAATCCCCCACCAATGAGCGGTCCAATGGCGGCACCGGCTGATCCGATTGTGCCCCAAATACCCAGCGCAATGGCACGTTCGCGACTGTCTTCGAAGGTTCTGCGAATAATACCCAATACACAGGGCATAATCATGGCACCGCCTAATGCTAATAAAGCACGTGCGGCAATCAGCATAGAAGCCGTTTGGGAAAATGCCGCAAGGACTGAGGCAATTCCAAATATAACCAAGCCAATCAGCAGAATCTTACGATTGCCGACACGATCAGCCAAAGTTCCCATCGGAACTAAAAGTCCAGCCATAAGTAATGGATAAATATCAATAATCCATAAGACTTGGTTACTTGTGGCACTCAGCGATTGGGTTAATGAGGGAACCGCAACATGCAGTACAGTCATATCAATCACAATCGGCAGAAATGCAAGCACGACAGCGAGCAATATCCACCAGCGTTTCGGATCAAGATTGGTAGCTTTCATGATTAAACCTATATTGATGGTTTATTAAATCAATTCTGAAATAAAGATGTAAATGAAAGATTTGTTGTGGGCTAAACTCGTTAACCCACAGCTTTTATTCTCAGTTTTGATGCTTAATGTGCCGCTTTACGTTTCGAGAATTTCTCAACCATGCTCATGACGACAATAAAGAAAATCGGTACAAAAATAACAGCTAGAATTGTTGCGCTGATCATGCCGCCAAAGACGCCTGTACCAATCGCTTTTTGAGTTTCAGAACTAGCGCCACTGGCAATGACTAAAGGAATAACGCCACAGGTAAATGCCAAAGATGTCATTAGGATTGGACGTAAGCGCAATTTAGCGGCTGCAACGGTTGCCTCCACTAAACCCATTCCTTCTTCTCTTAGTGCTTTTGCAAACTCAACAATCAAAATAGCATTCTTTGCAGATAGACCAATAATCGTGATCATGCCGACCTTAAAGAAAATATCATTTGGCATACCACGTAACATTACTGCTAAAAAGGCGCCAATCAACCCTAGAGGGACAACTAGCATCACAGAGAATGGAATTGACCAGCTTTCATAAAGCGCTGCCAAGACAAGGAAAACGACTAACATCGACAACAGTAATAAAAACAAGGTTTGTGATTCCGACTGTTTTTCTTCTAGAGAAATCCCAGTCCACTCATAACCCACACCTTTCGGAAGTTGTTCAATCAAATTTTCCATCTCAGTCATGGCTTGTCCTGAAGATATACCTGCTGCTGGACTGCCAGAAATACTCAATGATGGACGACCGTTGTAACGATTGTATTGTTGTGGGGAATGTTGCCAAATTGGAGTAATTATTTCAGACATTGAAACCAATTTACCGCTTTGACTGTTCACCTTAATCTGAAGAATATCTTCAATACTCATGCGTGATTTGGCATCAAGTTGCACAATGACTTGCTGCATACGGTCATGATTTGGAAAATCATTGATATACATCGAACCCATTGAGGTTGAAATAATATCGGTCACATCACTGAAATTAACACCTAATGCCTGCAATTTATCTCTATCAATTTTAAGCTGTACAGAACTGCCATCTGGCAAACCTTCAGGATAGACCTCCGCCACGATTTTACTTTGTGCTGCTAATGCTAAAAGCTGATCTTGTGCTTCTCTTAAAGCAGGCATGCCAATATTGCCACGATCTAATAATCTCAGTGAAAAACCAGATGAGTTACCCAATTCATCAATTGCTGGTGGTAACACAGACATGGTTTGACCTTCTGAACTTTCAGCCATCGCTATATTGGCATTATTCACGACTTCTTGTGCCGTAATAGTACGCTCTTCGAATGGCAATAGATTGGTAAAATACATCGCTGTATTCTGACCAGATCCACTAAAACCAAAACCTAAGACCGCCATATTGTCTTTAATCCCCGTTTCTTGGTCTAAATAATTTTGAAACTCAGCAACGACTTTACGGGTACGTTCTTGAGTTGCATCCGCAGGAAGTTGAATCGAAGTCATAAACCACCCCTGATCTTCTTCTGGCATAAACGCAGTCGGAACGTGTTTAAAACTAAAAATCAGCACAATGACAATGCCTAAGAAACATAACATTGCGAGGGTTTTATGTTTAATTACTTTAAATAAACTGCGTTCATAGCGATTGTTCAGCTTCTCAAAACTGCGATCAAACGATGCAAAAACACCCTTTTTCTGATGGTCTTGATCAATCGGTTTTAACATCGTTGCACATAACGCAGGGGTTAATGTCAGTGCAAGGAAAGCTGAGAATAAAATTGAAACCGACATGGTAATGGTGAACTGACGATAGATAATCCCCACTGAGCCTGACGCCAATGCCATCGGCAAGAATACAGCGGCTAACACTAAGGTGATGCCAATAATCGGATTGGTAATTTCCTTCATGGCTTTAGATGTGGCTTCAACTGGAGATAAGCCTTCTGTCGCCATAATGCGTTCAACATTCTCAATGACCACAATCGCATCATCGACAATAATCCCGATCGCAAGCACCATACCGAACATGGTCAGCACATTAATCGAAAAACCAGCAAGCAGCATGACTGAGAATGTGCCAAGCAATGCAATCGGTGCAACAATCGCCGGAATTAAGGTGTATCGAACATTGTGTAAAAAGATAAACATGACAATAAAAACTAATGCCATAGCTTCAAGCAATGTCATGATTACTTTTTCAATCGAGATTTTTACAAAAGGTGCAGTGTCGTAAGGTATAGAGAATTTCATACCATCAGGCAGTGCTGAACCTAACTGTTCAATTTTCGCTTTAACACCTTCTGCAGTCTTGACAGCGTTGGCACCAGGACTCATTTGTATCGCCACAGCTGTAGAGGCTTTGCCATTTTCTAAAATCGCAAAGTTATACATCTGTGCCCCGATTTCGACACGAGCGACATCCGACAGTCGAACATTGGCGCCATTTTGTTGAGCACGTAAACTAATTTTCTTGAATTGCTCTACAGTTTCTAATTGACCTTGAGCAGTTAAAGGAATAGTAATTTGTTGCCCCGTCAAAGCAGGAACATCACCAATACGACCTGGTGATATCGGCAAGTTTTGGTTTTGGATGGCTGTATTCACATCTTGAATACTCAATCCATAAGAAACCAAACGATCTGGATCGACCCAAATCCGCATGGCTTTTTCAGCACCAAAATTTTGGACTTTACCAACACCGTCAACCCGCTTTAATTCTTCAATCACATAGCGAGTCATATAGTCACTGACATCAATTTCACTATATTTGCCATTCGGTGAACTTAAGCCCACCATCATTAAAAAACCAGACGACGCAGCATCGACCATCAGCCCTTGTTGTCGCACTGTTTGAGGTAAGCGTGACTCAATGGCTTTAATTTTGTTTTGCACATCAATTTGTGCAAGTTCTACATCTGTACCTGGTTTAAATGTTGCGGTGATTGTTGCTGTTCCAGAACTATCTGAACTTGAACTGTAATAAAGTAAGTTTTTGACACCTGACATTTCCCGCTCAATCAAGGTCACAACACTATCATTCAATGTTTTTGGCGTAGCACCTGGATAGATTGCCGTAATACTAATCTGTGGTGGCGCAACACTTGGGAATCGTGCAATAGGTAACTTGGGGATGCTTAGTACACCCAACAGAATAATAAATAAAGCAATCACCCATGCAAAAATAGGACGCCTAATGAAAAATTGGGACATTATTGCTGTCCTCCATTTTCCTTAATATTTGTAGGTTGCCACTGCTTAATTTTTAATTTTTGCTCAGGCTGTATACGATCAGCCCCTTCAACAATGACTTTCTCACCTGCTTGTAACCCTTGTTTGATCACATAGTTATTTTGATAACGTTGACCAAGCTGAACAGGCTTGCTTTGCGCTAAACCTTTTTGATTAACAATCGTAACATTGGCTTTACCACTAATATCATGTTGAATCGCTTGTTCTGGAACTAGGAGCGCATTTTCAACTTGAGCTCGGCTCATATTGACTCGAACATACATGCCTGGCAAAAGTTTTTGATTTTCATTATTGGCTAAAATACGGATTGTGACATCACCCGTATCAGGATCAACTTTAGTATCCGAAAATAGGATTTCACCTGTAACGTTATAAGGTTTACCCTGACTATTTAGGATTTCAACCGTATGTTTGGTATTTGACACGTCACCTTGCTGTAAAGCTTCCTGTAGTTTTTCATAATCACTAATTGATTGCTTTACATCAACATAGACTTTATTAATCTGTTGTATTACGGCCATTGCATTAGTATCACCTTGACCAACTAATGCACCCTCAGTCACTAAGATTTCACCAATCGTTCCCGAGATAGGGGCTGTAACAGTCGCATATTTAAGATTAAGTTGTTGTCTGCTTAACATGGCTTGCATTTGCGCCACATCGGCTTTTGCTTTTTGATAATCTGCTTCGGTATTGTTGTATTCCTGCTGACTAACCGCATTTACTTTTACTAATTCAGTGTAGCGTTTTAACAGCACCTGCAAACGTGTCACCTCAGCTTGTGCACGGTTTAAAGTGGCTTGATTGCTTTTTACATCTGCCTGAAATATTTCAGAATTCAATTTAAAAAGCGGTTGACCTGCTTGCACATAAGAGCCTTGCT
>JAYSBB010000132.1:0-6020 GCA_041915645.1 Tolumonas sp. | reverse complement strand
TTATCGAGGATAAATTACCGTCCGAAAAAGTGTTTAGGATTTAAGCAGCCAGCCAAGGTTTTTGAAGAAATGAGGCTAGCCGCTTAAATTGGAGAGTGTCGCACTTCGGACTTGAATTCGGGGATAACTACCTATCTTGGGTTGATGGTGAAAGCTTTGGTGTATTAGCTGATCCACTGTGGTGGAAAGCGGTATTAAATACACTCTGGTTTACCGGAATTTCAGTATCGTTTGAATTGTTCTTCGGTATGTTGCTGGCATTACTGATGAACCAGAAATTCCGCGGGCAAGGCTTGGTTCGTGCGGCCATTCTGGTGCCATGGGCGATTCCAACTATCGTGACCGCCAAGATGTGGGGCTGGATGTTCCACGATCAATATGGTGTCATCAACGATCTGCTGACGCGCGTTGGTATCATCCATGAACCGCTGGCATGGATCGCCGAAGCGGATCTGTCTATGTGGGCTGTGGTTTTTGCTGATGTGTGGAAAACCGTGCCGTTTATGGCGCTTATGTTGCTGGCAGCCTTGCAGATGATCCCGTCTGATCTCTATGAAGCCGGTCGTGTCGATGGTGCTACTGCATGGCAACGCTTCACCCGCATCACCCTGCCGTTGATTATGCCGGCCATGATTGTGGCGCTGATCTTCCGGGTTATGGATGCCTTGCGTGTGTTCGACCTGATTTATGTGCTCACCTCAAACAGTGAAGCCACTATCTCAATTTCTGGTTATGCCCGTGAACAGATGGTCTCTTATCAACAAATGGGTTCCGGTTCTGCCGCTTCCGTTTTGGTATTCATGATGGTTGCCGGTATCGCCGCCTGCTTCCTCTACATCGGCCGTATGAATGACGAAGGCAAGGAGAACAAATAATGAAATTAACTCGTCGCCAACGCCATATTACTCACCAGACGTTGATTTATGCTGCTGCAGCGCTGGTCAGTGTTATCTGTGTGTTCCCGTTTTATAACGCCATTTTGACATCACTGCGTACCGGTCAGGAGCTGTTTCTGACTAACTATCTGCCAACGTCGTTCCATTGGGAAAACTACGTGAATGCGCTGATGGTGAACGGCATTGCGCGTAGTCTGCTGAACTCATTCATCGTTGCCTCAGTGACGGTTGGGATCTGCTTACTGGTTTCCATTACCGCGGCTTTTGCTCTGGCTCGTATCAAGTTCAAAGGTCGTAAATACATTCTGTTCACCATCCTGTGCGTCTCTATGTTCCCTCAGGTAGCGGTGCTGTCAGGTATGTTTGAGCTGGTACGGTTCCTCGGTTTGTATGACTCACTGGGCGCGCTGATCCTCTCTTACACCACTTTTTCACTGCCATTCACGGTGTGGGTGCTGACAACATTCATGAAGTCACTGCCTGTGGAATTGGAAGAAGCAGCAATCGTGGATGGTGCTGGTTTATGGGTCATCATCAGCCGGATTTTCGCTCCCATCATGGGGCCATCACTGGTCACTACCGGTCTGCTGGCATTCATTGGTGCCTGGAATGAATTCATGTTCGCACTGACTTTTATTATCTCCAATGAACAACGCACCGTACCCGTTGCTATCGGCATGTTACAGGGCGCCTCTCAGTTTGAATTGCCATGGGGCAACATCATGGCCGCCTCGGTCGTAGTGACGCTGCCGATCATTGTGATGGTACTGATTTTCCAGAAACGCATTGTCAGTGGATTAACCAGTGGTGCGGTGAAAGGTTAAGACCACATCAACCCGATTATCTGAACGAACTTTTGTGATTAATGGTGTTCCCCAAGGGAACGCCCCACAGTACAGGATGTAAAGCCATGTCTCATTTAAGATTAGAGAAATTAAACAAACGTTACAGCGAACACGCTCAAGTCATCAAATCGCTCGATCTGCAGGTAAACAGCGGCGAATTCATCGTGATTGTTGGCCCGTCCGGCTGCGGTAAATCGACCCTGCTGCGCATGATCGCCGGTCTGGAAGATATCTCCGCCGGCAGCATGTATATCGATGGCACCTATGTGAACGACGACACCCCTTCCGAGCGCGGCATCGGCATGGTGTTCCAATCCTACGCGCTTTATCCGCACATGAGCGTTTATCAAAATATGGCGTTTGGTCTGGAACTGGCTGGTAAATCCAAAGATGAGATCGATGCGAAAGTACAAAACAGTGCACGCATTCTGCAATTAGAGCCTTTGTTGCAGCGTCGCCCGAAAGATCTCTCCGGTGGCCAGCGTCAGCGTGTTGCCATTGGTCGTGCGATTGCCCGTGAGCCGAAATTGTTCCTGTTTGACGAACCGTTGTCGAACTTGGACGCCGCCCTGCGCGTTCAGATGCGTATGGAGATCGCCAATCTGCATAAACGTCTGGGCTCAACTATCATCTATGTTACCCACGATCAGGTGGAAGCCATGACACTGGCCGATCGTATTGTGGTGCTAAACAAAGGCAACATTGAGCAAGTCGGTACACCACTGGAATTGTATGACCACCCGGCCAATGAGTTTGTTGCGCAGTTTATCGGTTCCCCCAAAATGAATTTGATCCCCGCCAGTCTGGTTCAGGCTGGTGACACAGAAAGCGTGGTGCGTCTGGATAACGGCAAACAATTGGTACTGCCTATCAGCACACCTCGCCATGCGGAAGGTCAGAGCGTCAATTTAGGTATTCGCCCGGAGCATATTCTGTGGGGCAATGTGCAGGAATCGCAATATCAAGCCAATGTCATGTTTGTTGAGCACATGGGTAACGAAACCTACCTCTATCTCGACAACGGTAATGCCAGCGAGCCATGGGTCGTGCGCAACGCGGAGCGTTCGGTCATTTCTGCCGGACAAACGGTGGGTGTGCAGTTGCCAGTAGAACATTGCTACTTATTTGATGGTGACGGTAATGCGTTCCAGCGTCTGATCCCAACACCAAACAAACATTAATTAATTCCTCTGGCAGTCGTTCAGGCTGCCAGTCTCTGATTTCCATTACGAAATTAACAGGCCGTGCATGATGGACAGTAAAGTATTAGCTAAAAAATGGTGGCATAACGCGGTGGTGTATCAAATTTACCCACGCAGCTTCTGCGATGCCAATAATGATGGTATCGGTGATATCGCTGGCATCATCAGCAAACTCGATTATTTACAGCAATTGGGGATCAACATTATCTGGTTGTCCCCCGTTTATAAATCGCCGATGGACGATAACGGTTATGACATCTCTGATTATCAGGATATCGCTGCCGAATTCGGCACGCTGGCTGAGATGGAAAATCTGATCGCGGAAGCGAAACAACGCGATATCCAGATCGTGATGGATTTAGTGGTTAACCATACTTCCGACGAACACCCATGGTTCGTTGAAGCCAAAAAATCCAAAGACAACCCCTATCGGGATTATTACATCTGGCGCCAGCCACAGGCTGACGGCTCTGCACCGAACGATTTTCACTCCTACTTCGGTGGTAGCGGCTGGGAGTTTGATGCCACCACTGGCGAATATTATTTCCACCAATTTTCCAAACGCCAGCCCGATCTGAACTGGGAAAACCCCAAAGTGCAGGCAGAAGTGCACAACATGATGAACTGGTGGCTGGATAAAGGCATCGGTGGCTTCCGCATGGATGTTATCGATCTGATCGGCAAAGAGATCGATCAAAAAGTCATGGCGAATGGTGCCCGACTGCATCCATTATTGCAGGAAATGAACAAAGCCACCTTCGGACATCGCGATGCCCTGACTGTTGGTGAAGCCTGGAGTGCCACACCAGAGATCGCCAAACTATATTCTGATCCGGCACGTAACGAACTGTCGATGGTATTCCAGTTTGAACACATCACTATCGGCTGGCACCCGCAGCAGGGTAAATGGGAACCACAAGCCTTCGATCTGATCAAACTGAAAAAGGTCTTCACTAAATGGCAAACTGAGCTGGCAGATAATGGCTGGAACTCCCTGTTTTGGGATAACCACGACTTGCCACGCGCGGTATCTAAATACGGTGATACCGGTGAATTCCGCGTGGAATCGGCCAAGATGCTGGCAACCGCCCTGCACTTTCTCAAAGGTACGCCTTATGTCTATCAGGGTGAAGAAATTGGCATGACGAACGTGCGCTTTGATTCGATTGATGATTATCAGGATATCGAATCACTGAATCTGTATTACGAGCGCACTGCCGCTGGCGTACCCCATGAAAAAATGATGGAAGGGATCTACGCCAACGGCCGCGATAATGCCCGCACACCGATGCAATGGAACAATGAAATCAATGCCGGTTTCAGCACCGCCAAACCTTGGCTGAAAGTGAACCCGAATTACACCGAAATCAACGTGCAAGCCGCATTAAATGAACCAGGTTCTGTCTTCTTCCACTACCAGAAACTGATCAAACTACGCAAAGAACAACCGATCATGACCTACGGGCAATATATCCCGTTACTAGAAGATCATCCTGATGTCTTTGCCTATTTACGGGCACAGAATGATGAGCGCATCGTCGTGATCAATAACTTCAGCGCGAAAAAAGTCACTTTGTCGTTACCAGCTGAGATCCAGTACATCAAAGGCCAATGCCTGATCAGTAACTATCAGCCACACCATAGTCTGGCTGATGAGATCACCCTACAACCTTATGAATCTTTTGCTGTTGCCTACAAGCAACCAGTGGCATGAACGCGGCAATTAAAGGATTAATGTTATGAGCAAACAAGTTACTCAACGCTGGTGGAAAGAAGCAGTTGCTTACCAGATCTACCCGCGCAGTTTTATGGATTCCAACGGCGATGGCATCGGCGATCTGAATGGCATTACCAGCAAGCTGGATTATCTGAAAAACCTAGGCATTGATGTCATCTGGATTTGTCCGATGTACAAATCACCAAACGACGATAACGGTTACGATATCAGTGACTATCAAGACATCATGGATGAATTCGGCACCATGGCCGACTTCGATCGCCTGCTCAGTGAAGTACATAGCCGTGGCATGCGCTTGATCCTCGATTTGGTGGTAAACCACACCAGTGATGATCATCCGTGGTTTCTGGAATCTCGTTCCTCGAAAGATAACCCAAAACGCGATTGGTATATCTGGCGTGATGGAAAAGATGGCAAAGAACCGAATAACTGGGAAAGCATCTTTAAAGGTTCTGCTTGGAAAAAAGATGAATTAACTGATCAATATTTCATGCATTTGTTCTCCAGCCGCCAGCCTGATCTGAACTGGGACAACATGGATGTTCGCAAAGCCGTGTATGACATGATGCATTGGTGGCTGAACAAAGGCATTGATGGTTTCCGTATTGATGCCATCAGCCATATGAAAAAAGAAGATGGCCTGACTGATATGCCCAACCCGGATGGTCTGGAATATGTGCCCTCTTTCGATAAGCATCTCAATGCCGATGGTGTTCTCGATTATCTCGACGATATGTGTAAAAACACTTTCACGCATTACGACATCATGACCGTGGGTGAAGCCAATGGTGTCTCAGCACTCCAGTCGGATGAATGGGTGGCGGAACGTCATAATCGCTTAAATATGATCTTCCAGTTTGAACATGTGAAATTATGGGAAGGCGATCCCACCAGCCCATTAAATCTGTGTGAGCTGAAGAAAATCTTCACCCGCTGGCAAGAAGAACTTCACGGTAAAGGCTGGAATGCGCTGTATGTCGAGAACCACGACATTCCACGCGTTATCTCTAAATGGGGTAATACCGATCGCTACTGGCGGGAAAGTGCGACAGCGATTGCCGCCATGTATTTCCTGATGCAAGGCACCCCTTTTATTTATCAGGGGCAAGAGATCGGTATGACTAACACCAAATTCTCATCCATCGATGATTTTGATGATGTCTGGTCAAAAAACCGCTATCACAGTATGAAAAAAGAAGGCATGACGGATGACACCATTCTCGGCTGGCTGTCGCTGACCTCTCGCGATAACGCTCGTACCCCGATGCAGTGGGATGCCACCGCCAATGCAGGTTTCAGCACAACAAAACCATGGTTGAAGGTGAACCCGAATTACACC
>JAYSBB010000131.1:0-6032 GCA_041915645.1 Tolumonas sp. | reverse complement strand
CTTTACTTTTTAGGTAAGCTAATTGTGCAATAGCGCGGGCATCGGGATCACTAATACAATCCGCTAGTGACATACTCATGAAATTAGCAAAACCATCAGGGCTGGATACGGGGGCAAATAAATAGTACTGAACAAATCGCTCACCCGTTAATAACAAGTTTTGTATTGCAGGCTGACAGATAAAATCAGTTAACATTGAAGTATGATTTTCATCTGTTAACCGTTGTAAAAGAAACTCATTATATCCAGTTAAATATAATGAGTTTGGCACCCATTTACCATGCTCATATTGCATGAAAATTGGTAGATTATTAAGTTTGCCAACGATAAATTGTTCATATCCTTTAACAATCACTGCTTCTTGCGTATTTTCTATAGGTACGCGGTGTCTGCGTAATTGAGTAAAGATAAATTTTTTCAGATGATTATGAAACTCATGAACAATCTCTTCCGTCTGGTTGGCCGTCATTTTTATTTTGTAATAAAAATTAGTCTGTTTTGACATGACCGATAAAATGTCATAAACCACAAACGCGGGCGATGAGAATGAAAAGTCTTTTTCAAATCCGACAAAGCGTATATATATTAATTTGGTATCTTTAGGTACCTGTATGCCTGATAGTTTAATACACATACCTAAAGGGGATATATCTGTTGTCGAACCTGTAATCGCTACTTTTTTTTGTTGAGATAGCGGCATACCTCTTGGATCATCAATGTACACCTCGATTGGAGATACAAAATACAGGCGTTGTTCTTTACGTTGATAAAAATGGGTTAACGACGTGTAATTGACTTCAGGAACGCTGATAGAGTTAGGGTTGGTTATAGACTCTCTTTTCTTTTCGCGCGCTCTTTTGATAATAAGCTCATAAGCACCAAGGGTATAACCTTTATAACTTTTAACGGTATCAATAAAATCTTGTGCAGTGGTGTCATTAATATAATGTTTAATCCCATTATATTCGAAGGGTTTCCAGTCAGACTGTAAATCTCGCAGATCAATGATCCGGTTACAGGGTTTGGCTAGTCGCGCAATTTCCATCTTGACCAAAAAACGGCTGGAAAGTGATTCATCCGGTGCATATTGCGCGAGCTTTTCATCCAGCGTTGGGCTGCCGTATTCATAACGGAAAACATCAACCATTTTTAATTGGTGTGGTTGCAACGCTAACGCTGGATTTTGTGCGGCCATGTGTTTGTTCCAAAAACTTTCGTGAATAGTTTTTTTCTTTGTTTATTGAACTATGACACACTAATTCATCAGGACATACAATCGATTCAGCGCAGACTCGTTATGTCCATCTCATGTTATTATGCATCTCTATGACATGATTGCTGATCTGTCTATGTCGCCGTCATTGCCCAGTCATGAGGTCTTCTATGTCGTTGCCGTTTTCTTTGTCTGAAATCATCGAGCAGTTAAGTGCTCCGGAACGGGTTTTTGCTGTACGCGGTATTCGCCGTGGGATCGAGCGCGAGTCATTACGTATTACTCCGGAAGGCCGCTTATCGCCGCTGGATCATCCTCGTCAGTTAGGTGCGGCATTGACGCATGCCAATATTACGACCGACTATTCTGAAAGTTTGATGGAATTTATTACGCCGGTATCCGATTCGCTGGATATTCTGCTGGCGCAACTCGGCGATATTCATCGTTTTTCTCAGCAAAACTTAGGTGAAGAGCGGTTGTGGCCCTTATCAATGCCCTGTTTTATTGGTGGCGAAGAGTCGATCCGGCTGGCGCAATACGGTAATTCCAATATTGGTCGTCTGAAGACGTTATATCGCCAAGGGTTACACCACCGCTATGGCAGCATGATGCAGGTGATTGCCGGCGTGCATTTCAATTTCTCGATGCCGGACAGCTTTTGGAATGAGTGGAAGCAATTAAAACAGCAGGAATGTTGCCAGTGTAAGCTGATTTCTGACAGCTACATGGGCTTGATCCGTAACGTGTATCGATTTGGCTGGCTGATCCCTTATCTGTTTGGTGCTTCGCCAACCATTTGCAGTTCGTTCTTGCAGGGGCGTGAAACAGGTCTGCCATTTGAACGTGTTGGTAAAGGCACCTTATATCTGCCCTACGCGACGTCACTGCGGTTATCTGATCTGGGTTATACCAATAAATCGCAAGCCAGCTTAAATATCAGCCACAGCAGCTTACATGAATATCTCACGTCGGTGCGACAGGCGTTAGCAACTAAAGAGAGTTCGTTTGCCGACTTGGGTGTGAAAGTGGGCGAGGATTATCGTCAGCTGAATGATCATGTCTTGCAGCTGGAAAATGAGTTGTATGCACCGATCCGGCCGAAACGGACACCACGTTCTAATGAACGGGCTTTAGTGGCACTTGAGCGTCGTGGTATTGATTACATCGAGCTGCGTACTCTAGATATCAATCCGTTTACCCCGCTGGGCGTGGAAATTCAGCAATTGCGTTTCCTCGATCTGTTCTTGGTCTGGTGTTTATTGCGCCCATCACCGATGTTGGAAGCCGCAGAGATCGAGCGCAACCGTCACAACATGTCGCGTGTGGTGCTGGAAGGACGTCGTCCAGGTTTATTATTACAGACCGCACAAGGTGAGTTGTCATTGCCGGAATGGGGCGGTCAGCTGTTTGACGAACTTCAGATGGTGGCGCAGTTATTGGATCGGGCCTATGGCCGGGTGCATTATCAGTTGGCATTACAAGCACAACGGGAAAAACTGGCTGATCCGGAAAAAACCTTGTCGGCCCAGTTGTTAACACATCTGTTACATCATAATCTGGATGGCGCTGAGTTTGGTCGCCAACAGGCAGAACGCTTCCGTAACGAGCTACAAAACGCGCCGCTACAATATTGGGAAGCTAATTATTTCACGGATGAAGCCGAAGCTTCGTTGTTAAAACAAAGTGAACTGGAAGCGGATGATCACTTACCGTTTGCCGAGTTTTTGCAGCAATACCTGCGTTTACCTGTGGTGAGTGATACGCCCTGCGGCTAAGTATTAATATTTCCGCGCGGGGCTTCGATTCCTATATATGCTTTAAACGTAACCTTGAATTTCATGGAGCGTTAGATGGATTGGAAGGCCCGCCTGCGTAGGCTGGTATCTCCGTTTATTTCTGCATCAGTCGTTTTGCTGCTGTTGCTGAGTGTCGGTTACCCGACTATGTTGCTGGAAGCGAAAGCACAGCGACAGGATGAGGTGCGGTTGCAGGTTGATCAGCTGGCGCGCTATTTTGAACATTCAGTGGTGGATATAGTCGCCGCCCTGATTGAGATGGAGTCATTACCCCGCAACTGTTCGGCCTACGTGCAACGAAAATTTCATTATTTTCTCGCCGGATTGCCACAAGTCGCTGAATTTTCTCTGTTTGATCGTAAAGGCCAGTTGGTTTGCTCCAGCTGGACAACCTCCATCGAGCCTTATAGTGTTCCGTACGATTCTTCTTTAACTCATATCCACGTCCGAGCGCCAGTCATGGACAGCCAGCAAAATCGGGTTGGTCTGCACATCGGTCGTTTTGGTCGCGATGGTTATGAAAATACCGCGTTTATACCGATGAAGGCATTGTATGACACGATGTCGAGTTTGGTGCTGAATTATCAATTTTTAGGTTTTATTGACGCACAAAGTGGTGTGCCATTAGCGTTGAATGGCACCTATTCTCTGCCGATTAACCAGCCACATACGATGTTTCCGCTGACCACACCGCAAATGCTGGAAGGGCGGGGTGATAATTTGCATTCGCAATATTGGTATGCACGGCCATTGGTATCGTTACCCCAATTGGTGCTGATGATCAGTGTTGATACTAAGACCCTCTATCAAGGAGTCTATCTGCCCGGTTGGCAATGGTGGTTATTGGCGCTGGTGCTTCAATTGTTGCTGACGTTGTTATTTATCTTTCTGCGACAAAAAGCGACCGACCCGAAACGACAGCTACTCATCGCTATGCGGCAGCGGCAATTTTTTAACGTCTATCAGCCGATTGTGGATGCTCGTGACGGTTCCTTGATGGGGGTGGAAGTGCTGATGCGCTGGCAGCATCCGGTTGCGGGCTTAATTAATCCGGCGGAGTTTATTCCAATGACGGAAAGCACTGGCGTGATTGTGCCACTCACGGTGTTGCAGATGGAGCAGGCGCAAATTGAGTTGGAACCGTTACTGGCGTTATACCCCAAACTGTATCTGTCATTAAATCTCTCCGCCCAGCATCTTAATTCATCGGCCTTTATCAGCCAGCTCTTACACCACAAACGTTATCTGCCAGGATTGCATGTTGAGATCACTGAATCGGAGATCATGGAACACAATAATCCGGTCATTTTGGCGACGCTGCAGCAATTGCGACAACAGAAAATTGCGATTGCGATAGATGACTTTGGTACTGGTTATTCCAGTCTGGGTTATTTACAAAGCTTGCCAGTGAATACACTCAAAGTAGATCGCTCTTTTGTGGCAACGATAGGCACGGGCTCGGTGAATGCGCCGGTGTTAGAGGCGATCATCCATTTATCGCAGAATCTGGACATTGATATTATCGCGGAAGGTGTCGAAACCAGTCAGCAAGCGGAATGGTTACTCCGACATGGTGTCTGGCGACATCAGGGCTGGTTGTACGCCAAAGCGGAACGCGTGGATGCGTTGTTACGACAGCAATGGCCGGTGGCCACTCTGCCGTTTCCGGCGCAAGTGGCCCGCCAAATAAAGAAGAAAACCCCAGCTGAATAAACCGGCTTACGTCATTACCTCATTTAAGCCTGATGATGTTGCAGTAAGGCTTGCAACTGTGCTTCGGTGAGGCTCGTTTCCCAGTCGAAATCCGCATATTTTTGCATACCGCGTTGCACATCATCCCGCGCGGCCATGGTTTGTAAATAACGTGAAATATGGGGGAATTGGCTGAGATCCTGCTTTTGGTGCTCATAGAGCGTGACCCACGGATAAATCGCCATATCGGCAATCGAATACTCATTGCCAGCGACATAACTTTTATCGGCCAGCTGGTTATTCAAGACACCGTATAAACGCGCGGTTTCTTCGGTATAGCGTTTGATCCCGTAGGGCACGACTTCCGGCGCATAGTGATTGAAATGGTGGTTTTGACCGGCCATCGGGCCTAAGCCGCCCATTTGCCAGTACAGCCATTGTAAAACGGCATAGCGGTCTGCGCCCTGCGCAGGTAAGAATTGGCCATTCTTCTCTGCCAGATAAGTCAGAATGGCACCCGATTCAAAAATCGCGATGTTGTTTTCGTGATCAATTAATGCCGGGATGCGGTTATTCGGTGAAATGGCCAAAAAACTGGGCAGAAATTGATCCCCTTTGCGGATATTAATCGGGATCACCTGATACGACACATTGAGCGCTTCCAGCATCAGGGTGATTTTTTTACCGTTAGGCGTGGGGGCATAAAATAAAGTATACATATCGGGCCTTTTTGAGACACAAAGGAGGATGAATTACTCTACTTTATCGCCATCACAGCCAAGCGTAAACCGTTCGTCACGATCGATTGATTATTTGAATCTCAGCCTATTTTCTATAAAGAAACTGCATGATCCGTTATCTGCATCACAGACAAATCATTAAGAATTACTGAGAAAAATTTCCTATCACAATATATTAACTAAAGTCTGCTTACTTTAATTACGCAATAGGTTCTTTAGTTCCGTTAAATATTATCCTTGCGAAAACCTTATATAGTTTGGTTAAAACAAAAACAAGATAACACAGCAACCACACTGTAAAGGAGCAATATATATGAGCAACCTTTCACCACCTTCTGTATTAGAAGATGTTGGGCAAATAAAAGCCCCTGGATTATTTGAAAAATTAATGGATATAAAAATTGGTGTTATTTCACTGCCAGTTTATATCGTCTTATCTTTAATTGTTATTTTTGCCGCTAAAACAGGAAATCTACCCAATGATATTATTGGTGGTTTTGCTGTGATCATGGTAATGGGCGTTATTTTAAGTGAATTAGGTATGAAATTACCTATTCTGCGAAATATTGGTGGCCCGGCAATTCTGGCATT
>JAYSBB010000130.1:0-6072 GCA_041915645.1 Tolumonas sp. | reverse complement strand
GCATCTGCTTGTACATGCGATAACGGTCGGCCATTTAAATTGATGTCATGCGTAATGCCAGTATGACGAATACTGTGTGGCGTCATTTGTCGCATTTCCTGAGCATCTTGTTCAAAACCATCTTCCAACGCCAGATCTGCTGCAGTCTGGATCAGATAATTGATTTCATCACGGATCTGGCGGATCCCAAGATTAGCATTCCGTAACCCAACATCACGACCACGGCCAGCTGCTTTATGGCGCATAAATAAAGGAATGCTTTCGTTCGGTGCTGGCAATGCTGATAAGCCCAAATAGGCTCGATAACGTTGTAACGCGGTAATTAATTGATTAGAAACGGCAACGGTTCTACGTTTTCCACCTTTGCTAACGGGAATAAAAAATCCCCAGACACCGGTATGGTTATCACGCCGGAATTGCCCCATAACTGGTGAAAAACCAGGCCTTGCCGCTACTTCTGAAATACGCAGATAACAGCTATACATTAAGCTGACCAAAAAAAGAGTCCGTTCATGTTGTTCCGGCTGCTCATTAGCCAGTTTTTCAGCCGCAGACATGACGTAAGACCACTGTAATTCACTGAATGATTTGATGTTTTCATCATCATCTAACCCCTGAGTTCTCAGTGGTTGTGATGCAAATCGGCTATGCCGCA
This sequence comes from Tolumonas sp., assembly GCA_041915645.1. GTDB lineage: Bacteria > Pseudomonadota > Gammaproteobacteria > Enterobacterales > Aeromonadaceae > Tolumonas. The sequence goes on along the minus strand of JAYSBB010000130.1, from coordinate 5,417 downwards.
TCCACATCATAGCTGGGTTACGTTCGGTATATTCTTCGTTAATCAAATAACCGTAAAATGCAGATAATATGGCAATTTTTGTCTTTAACGCCTTATCACTGAGCCGATATGGCAATATCTGATTATTCTCTTTTTTGCCCAAAAAAGGACGCCATTGCGGATTCGGCGCTCGCTCACCCCACTCTTTAATGACGACAAATTGCGCAACATTACGATATGCAATCAGCTCAGCAGGCGGATCAAGGCAATAATCAACATAACGGTTCATCATCCGGCGGTTAATTTCTGCCAAAGAAATGCCTTCCACATCAAAACACCAATGCAAAAACGTGGTTAATTCGCTGCGATAAGTTTTGTAATTGTTTTCATTAAAACGCTGCTCAGAAAGCCAATCAACGGCATATTCATAGACTAAGGCAGCATCATTGACCCGATTAATTGTTACTGTCGCCAGATGCTGATTCACAGTGGCATTACCTTCATCAAGATGTAGAATCGAGTCAAATAATGGAATGACGGGTGGTTTATCTTGCATGGAAAACCCTGATAATTACTTGTATTTCAATTATATACCAAGAAAAATCGCAATGCCGATAAATTGCGTTATCGGCATTAATGTATCAATGATATCCGACGAAAATCGCCTCGATCACTGTCAGCCCTCTTCAACAGAAAATGTTATGATATAAATTCAGCTATAGATGATTCACTACGATAATTTCCATAAATCATTCGGCCGGAGTTTCCCCAGCATGTTTCAACACGTAGACATCTACCCAGGCGACCCTATTCTTTCGCTGGTAGACACATTCAAAAAAGACCCCCGCTCTCACAAAGTTAATCTCGGCATTGGTATCTATTACGATGAAGCGGGCCTGATCCCTGTTTTAGGTTCTGTACAAAAAGCTGAGTCAGAAATAGCGCAAACTGTTACCCCTCGCCCCTACTTACCGATGGAAGGTGCACCGGTTTATCGTAAAGCGGTGCAGGAATTACTTTGGGGCGCCGATCATGCAGCACTGAAAGCGGGCCGCATTGTTACTATTCAAACGCTGGGCGGCTCAGGTGCATTGAAAGTAGGTGCTGATTTCCTGCACCGTTACTTCCCGCAAAGTGAAGTTTGGGTTAGTGACCCGACATGGGATAATCACCACGCTATTTTCCAAGGTGCTGGTGTTAATACACACACCTACCCTTACTATGATGAAAAAACGGGTGGTGTTCGTTTTGCCGATATGCTGGAAACATTCCGCACTCTGCCACTGAAAAGCATCGTGTTACTGCACCCATGCTGTCATAACCCGACTGGTGTTGATCTTTCGCCACAACAATGGGAAGCATTGCTGCCTGTTATTAAAGAACGCGAACTGATCCCATTCCTGGACATTGCTTATCAGGGTTTTGGCGACAGCATTATCGACGATACGTTTGCCGTACGCATGTTAACTGAAGCGAATATCAGCTTCTTTGTCAGTAATTCTTTCTCAAAAAATCTGTCGTTGTATAGTGAACGTTGTGGTGGTTTATCCGTGGTTTGTCCAACTGCGGAAGAAGCCGACCGCGTATTAGGCCAATTAAAACTCACCGTACGCAAAATTTACTCCAGCCCACCAAGCCATGGCGCACAAGTCGTCTCTTCTGTACTGACTCAATCTGAGTTACGTGCAGCATGGGAACAGGAAGTCGCTGAAATGCGTGAGCGTATTAAAGCTATGCGCCAGAAACTGTATGAAACCTTAACCGCCAAAGTTCCCGGTAAAGATTTCAGCTACATGATCACGCAGCGCGGTATGTTTAGCTATACCGGTTTAACACCGGAACAGGTTGATCGTCTGCGTGAAGAGTTTGCGGTTTATCTGGTGAGAACCGGTCGTATGTGCGTTGCTGGTTTGAATACCAGTAATGTTGAGTACGTTGCCAATTCAATGGCCGCCGTGCTGCAAGACTAATATGTAATATACTGCCGGGATACTGTGTTACAGTTGGTATCCCGGTGGATCAAATCTGTCTCTTTCATTAGTTGTCACAATCTTATTCCACTTTTATCCCCAGAAATTGTGGATAACCTGCCCCTCGATACTGACTAAACACATTATTGATAAACCATCCCTCAGAAAACCTTTCTATAAAATAGAAAGATAGCGCCTATTTTATGCCATTTATTTCTTTTAAATAGAAGATATAGTACCTATCAACACATAATGCCCACACCGAGGTATAAATAATGAGCAATGTTTTAGTAATTCAATCAAGTATTCTTGGCCCTTACTCCCAATCAACCAAATTGCTGGATAATTTTGCTGTTGAATGGAAACAAAAACACCCTACAGACAACATCGTTGTTCGTGATTTAGCTGGTGAACCATTGCCAGTGCTGGATAGCGAAATCATTGCTGCACTGGGTGGCAATGGTGAACTGAATGAACGTCAAAAAGCGGCAGCAGAACTGTCTTTAGCACTGATTGAAGAAGTAAAAACGGCAGATTATGTTGCGATTGCAGTACCAATGTATAACTTTGGTATTCCAGTTCAACTGAAAACTTGGATCGACCTGATTTGTCGTGCTGGTATCACCTTCTCTTACACTGAAACCGGCCCACAAGGTCTGTTAACTGGTAAGAAAGTGCTGATCGTAACTACCACTGGCGGTGCTCATCGTAATACCGCGACCGATCTGGCTCTGGCTCACGCGCAAACCGTATTGAGTTTCGTAGGTCTGAAAGACATTACTGTTGCTTATGCAGAAGCATTGGCGATGGGTCCTGAAGCTCAGGAACGTGGTCTGGCTGATGCAACTAATGCTATTCAGGCATTTATTGCCGCACATTAATTAGTGTTATGCTGAGGGAAGTCATTCTTTCCTCGGCATTTTTTATGACCACAACTGAAAAACCCGCTTTCCGTTCTGCTATTGAAGCCTACATTTCTCAACATGCTCTTCCCGTCGATAAATACAGCCATCAGCCTCGTCTCTATGCACTCGCTTTAACTCTGGCAAAAACAGCACAGCTTTCATTTGAAGATGATATTTTGCACGCTGCCGTTTGGTTACATGATTTAGGTGTGTTTGAAGGCCACAGACCGGTAAATCCAACACTATTAGCAAGCTGGGATAATGTGGCTTATGCCTGCCGGGTAATTCCAGAGTTATTGCAACAGTGGAACTTCCCTGCTGAAAAAACTCCCGCGGTAATTAATGCTATTGAACAACATGCCGCTCATTGTCAACCTACGACACCAGAAGCGGTTCTGCTACATGACGCTGATTTACTGGAGCAATTAGGTGCCGTAGGCATCATGCGTACGCTGTGTAAAGTCGGGCGTGATACCCGCTATGCCACGCACGGTTCTGCTGTAAAAGTGTTGGAAAAGGCGTTGGAATTGCCCGCATTCCTGTTGTTACCTGCTGCACAATCACTGGCTGAGCAGCGAATTAACCTGCTGCATCACTTTTTGTCGTCACTTGCAGATGAAACATTTAATGTCGATTTTTGACGGTTTCGTAAGCTTCTGCAAAGTGGATCACAAGGGTTGGCGGATTTATTTGACCAACGTCTACCTTTAAAAAAGCAATAAATGGTTATATGACCTTGTGTTGATGAAGTTAAAAACTCCAGATACAAGCAGTGGGTGTCAAGCATAATCAAAAAAGATAAGTGTACTGACATTCGTATCATGAGCACATTAGTGGCGAGTAGTATTTATGCATCCAAGACATTCTGTGATTTTAGAGCTGGTTAACAGCTCAGGGCGGATCAGTGTGGTTGATTTATCCACACAGTTGGGCGTTTCTGAAGTGACGATCCGACAAGATCTGACACAACTGGAAAATCAGGGTTTTTTGAAACGGGTTCATGGCGCAGCGACCGTGCTCGACAGCGAAGATCCGGAACATCGCTTGTGGGCAAACAGTAAAGTAAAACAAGACATTGCCGCGTATGCCTATTCCCTCATTAAGCGTGATGATTGTGTATTAATTGAAGGTGGCAGCGTCAACGTCATGCTGGCTAAGTTACTGGCAGAACGCGCCGATATTACGATTATCACATCAAGCTCTTATATCGCGCATCAGCTACGCGCCAGCAAAGCAGAAATCATATTATTAGGTGGTCAATATCAAACCAGCAGCGAAAGCCTGGTTGGCCCGTTGACCCGTTTATGTATTGAACACGTGCATTTCAGTAAGGCGTTTATTGGCGTTGATGGCTTTGATACTCAGACTGGGTTTACAAATCGGAACATGATGCGGGCTGATATTGCCAATGCCATTCTGAATAAACGGCAGGAAGTGTTTGTACTGACTGATTCCAGTAAATTTGGCCGTATTCATCCGGCTGCTATTGGTCCGACTTCCATGATCAAGCATGTGATCACAGATAAAAATGCACCGGACAGCTCATTAAAATGGCTGACACAGCAAGGTGTGCAAGTTCACCTGATTTAATTGAATTTAAAGCAAAAAAAAGCCCCGAAAGGGGCTTTAATCTTGGTCGATACGGCTGGCAACCGCACCTTGCTGCGTTTTATATTTCGCATTCGTGCGTTTGTTGTAAGGGCGAGCAGCAGAACCTGACATCGTCTCGAAGTTCAGCGCGCCAATCACCATGCCAGGGCGCAATGCTAACGGCAAACGACCACCGTTATAAAATTCCAGCACAATGCGACCAGACCAACCCGGATCGATACGATGTGCCGTCACATGCACCATCAACCCCAGTCGTGCTAAAGAAGAACGACCATCTAACCAACCGACAATGTTGTCTGGCAACGTGACTGATTCATGCGTCACCGCCAGCGCTAATTCACCTGGGTGAAGAATAAAGACATCACTATCGTTAATATAAATTTCATCACTCATTACACGATCAATGGCGGCAGAAACTTCTTCTTTTGGGCCACTCAAATCGATATACGGTGCGGTATGAGCCTGAAAAACCCGGAACTCATTACCGAGCAACACATCAACACTGACGCCACTGATTCGTGAACTGTCAGGACGCGGCTCAATCACGATTTTACCTTCTTCAAGGTGCTGTTCTATGTCGCGATCACAAAGACGCATGTTTTCTCCAGAATAAATAATCAGCTCAGCAGTAAATGACGGATCCGCGATTTCAACATTTCAATCGCGATACGGTTACGACCGCCTCGGGGAATAATAATATCGGCGTATTGCTTCGATGGCTCGATAAATTGCAAAAACATCGGGCGTACGGTTTTTTGATACTGTTCCAGCACGGAATCCATAGTTCTGCCACGCTCCTGAACGTCTCTTGCCAGACGGCGAACCAGACAAATGTCCAGTGGCGTATCCATAAAAATACTGACATTCAGCAATTTACGCAGTGTGGAATCGTTAAGCAGCAAAATCCCTTCCACGATGATGATCCGCTTCGGGGTGAAATGTAACGTTTGTT
>JAYSBB010000129.1:0-6074 GCA_041915645.1 Tolumonas sp. | reverse complement strand
GACAAGGGTAAGGTGTTCAATCAACGTCATAGCGCGTGCCTCCTGCATGGAGACGCGATTAGATCACAGACGATCTGCCTGTTCAAATTTCATTAACAAAGTGCGATCCCGCCCTGTTAGTACCCGGACTCTGTTTACGTGTGCATGCCACAGGCACATGACCCGCAGCATCGACCAATGCACGGGTTGCACTCGCGATGCCACTGGCCCACTCAACTAAGATCTGCGTGACTTTCCAAGCTGCAAATATCGCCTCAGAACATCCGGTTGCTTTTAACAATAAGGCGCCTTTAATTGCACGATCACCCGAAGAAACTAATAATTCACTCTCTGCTCCACATAAATTAAATAGCCGAGCAGCCTCTTCGATACAGCACACCGTCATATCCTGCCGAGCAGTAAAAATAATTTGAACGGGTTTATTGGTTGCCAGTAATAACTCTGTGGTGAGATCACCAAATGGCACATCATCGTGTAATAACTTCAACAATTGTTCATCTGTAAGCACACAACGCATCATAAGCTCCTTCTCTGTATACGACAGCCGAATAGGTTATTAACCAATATAAATCAGCATGTTACATGCTAAAAAATTACCATTAGCCAGTAAGTAACAACAAGATGGATGCCAAACATCAGCAGACCTGAGATTGAACCCACCTATCGGCGCGAGTGAGAATGTAACGAAGAGATGGCTGGAGGATTGCAACTAAAGGCGAATATTTGCTGCGGTTAGCTCGCTTAGAAGTGTACGTTTTTTGGGATTGTTCCGATTTTTGAAATTGTTAATTACTTTGATTGGCTTTATCTCAACTGTGGAAATTAATAGAGTTCAAACACACCAATTGGATATGGTTACATGATTAAGAAGATCATGCAGTGATGGATGTCACAATAAATAATCAAATACTGATTCACTGGAGATTGAAAAATGAAAGCATCTTTAACTCGCATCGCTGCTGTAGCCGCATTTTCCTTAGTTGCCGTTTCTGCAGCCCAAGCAGATATCAATACTTACCGAGCACATGGCACGGTACAACAAGTTGATGCAAGTAACCACAAAATCACTTTGTCGCAAGACGCTGTAACTGAATTAGGCTGGCCAGTTCGAACTATCACTTACAATGTTGATGGTGACAATGTTCTTACTGGTATTAAAGTTGGTCAGAAAGTTGATGCTACTTTTACCGCTGAATCAGTTTATCAACCATCAGTGCATTTCGTCACTCCGACTGCTTATTAATTTTGTAATCATGGTCGGCTAAATGCCGACCCGTTTCTTCTTTGCATTATTTATACATGTGATTAATGCATCACATGCGCTTTCTGTCTTTCTTGGAGATTAATCATGCGTAATTTATTTATCAAAACAACTTTAGTAGCTTTAGCATTTTCTGCAGCATTCTCAATTTCAGCAAGAGAGCAAACTGATTCAGGTAATCATAATGGTGGATTAATGAAACAAATGATGAATGAACAGTATAAAATTAAAAGCATTAACGACCCAGCAGCACAACAGCGATTAAATCAGATCGACTTAGGTGATACTAATCATGAGAGTAATCATTAATAACCTTAATGATATTAAATCAATATTTAAAAACTTCTTAATTTAAATATTTCGAATACAACAGCATCCTCCCTTCATTTCCACTTAAGAAATAGCTGGAGAGGATGCTGTCGTTTTCTATTTTAATTCTTTCTCGTGAACTTATCATTGTCTCATTTTCTGAGATACCAAAGTCCAGCTTTGCTCATATACGCACAATACCTCGAACTCATTGATAAAAATAAAACCATACACATCATTACCGTGAGGAGACATCGACAAACTCACATGAGCTCGATCAGCGTTCTTGATGAAAATTTCCTGCCCTCACAACAAATCTCTTTCCTACAGGCCCATATAGCTCACAAAATTCACTACACGAATATCGTAGGTAGACTATAGTGTGGCAAAGAATAAACTTCTTTTATCACCTTGACGAATAAGTACTTTTACTAAAAATAAGCTGTTGTCACATATTGCTGAAAAGCAACAGATATCATATTAGTAAAAATGTATTTATAATCTTACTTATCATTGGAATGCTTACTTAACAGGGTTGTTTAATGGCTTCAGTTCATGCAGATGTTACGTTAGTTGGCGGTGGGATCATGAGTGCAACACTGGCGATGTTGATACATCGCCTAGACCCTTCATTGCATATCTGTATGATTGAACAATTACCCGAAATCGCCCTTGAAAGCTCAGGCGCGCTGAACAATGCCGGGACTGGTCACGCTGGCTATTGTGAACTGAACTACACACCTCATGACAAAAATGGCAATGTACAAATTCAACGTGCGTTAGAAATTAATGCTGCATTTGAGGTTTCTTTGCAATTTTGGTCGCATTTAGTCAATGCCGACAGTCAAAACATCCAATCTAAATCGTTCATTAATCGGGTTCCTCACCTCAGTGCAGTCTGGGGCGAAAATAATATTGATTACCTCAAAGCCAGATACTCATTGCTGAAATCGCATCATCTGTTTGCAGAAATGCAGTGGAGTGAAGACAACCAGACTCTGCTTGATTGGATGCCTTTAATGATGAATGGGCGGTCAGCAGAACCGCGTTTAGCCGCTACGCGTGTTGAGCATGGTGCAGATGTGAATTTTGGTGCACTAACTCGAACTCTGGTCAGTTATCTGCAGAAAAATGCCAATTTTGAGTTATTAACTAATACCAAGGTTATTGATTTACATCGTGGGCATGGAGCAAAAAAACCTTGGACGATTAAAGTCAAAAATCAAAACAATGCAACCAAACAAGCTATCGAAAGCCCGTTTGTATTCTTAGGTGCCGGTGGAATAGCACTGCATCTGTTACAGCAATCAGGTATTGAAGAAGCGGCAGGTTATGGTGGTTTTCCAGTAAGCGGACAGTGGTTAATTTGCCAAAACCAGGAGCTTATTCAGCAACATCATGCCAAGGTCTATAGCCTAGCCACTGTTGGCGCGCCACCGATGTCGGTTCCCCACTTAGATACCCGAATTATTGATGGCAAAATGAGTTTGTTATTTGGGCCGTATGCCGGGTTTACAACTAAATTTTTGAAACATGGTTCGCGCTTAGATCTGGTCAAATCGGTAAGACCCAACAATCTGAAAAGTTTAATTGGTGCCGGTGCTAACAACTTTGATTTAACTAAATATCTGGTAAAAGAGGTTTTTCAAAACCAAAACCAGCGTATGCAATCATTGCAGGCGTTTATCCCAAATGCCCGCACCGAAGATTGGACCTTAGCTCACGCAGGTAAACGGGTACAAATTATTAAACGCTGCCATCACAAATGGGGCAAATTGGAATTTGGTACTGAGATTGTTGCAGCTGCAGATGGCAGCCTGGCAGCACTGCTTGGCGCGTCTCCTGGTGCATCAGTCAGCGTTAAAACCATGTTAGAAGTGCTTGAGCGGTGCTTCCCACAGCAAATGCAATCTGCAACATGGCAAGACAAACTCAAGACAATGATCCCATCATATGGTCGCTCATTAATTACCGATGCAAATTTATTAGCCAGCATCAGAAAACAAACACTGGCGACGCTAAATTTGGCTTCTTAATATATTTTCTGAGGTGTTCAACAATATACTTGAACACCTCAGTTGCTTTGTTTTTAATACCCTATATTTCAAGCAGACAAATGAAAAAATAACACTTACAAACTATAACTATCAGAAAGAAAATGAATACCTGCCTGTTTTCTGGCTTCATTCAATACATTTAAAACAATTAAAGAATGATCCAGGTTTTTATAACAACGCGCATAATCATTTTGTATGAGCATAGTTTCGAAATTCATAAACTCATAGACCATATGGTTTTCATATTTATTTTTATCAACTATCGATAATTCATTATCAAAGCAACATTCCACCGATCTGGCCGTATTCGGTGCACTGGTCAGTTTTAAATAACCTTTTGTTCCTTGCACTGTTGCATGACTAGGGCTTTGCGAATCTTTCGCGCCACAGCAAACAGCAATAAAATTGGCGTAAGTTAAAAGCAGCACACCAGAAGTATCAATGCCGTTAAACCCTATATTGGCATGATACGCAACAGACAGTGGCGCACCAAACAACGCACAGGTGAAATGTAAGTTATAGATATTGATATCATAAAGCGCTCCCCCTGACATGGCAGGGTCGAAGGCCGGCAATACCGTACCAGCTAAATATTGCGAATAACGGCTGGAATATTGAGAGTAATTACATTGTACTAATTTTATATCACCAAGCTTGCCGATGTTTTCTTGAATAAATTGAACATTAGGTGAATATAAAGTCGTGATTGCCTCAAACAAGAATAAATTATTCTTTCTTGCCAGCGATGACAAAGTTAACAACTCTGCATAATTAGATGTAAATGGCTTTTCACAGATCACATGCTTATTGGCATTCAATGCTGCTAGCGTATATTCATAATGCAGGTTATTAGTGATCCCTATGTAAACAATATCAATAGTCGGATCAGACAGAAATGCAGCATAGTCGGTATAAAGCTTATTAATGCCGAACTCTTGAACTAAGGATTCGCCTTTGGCCCGGCTACTTTCCCGCACCACTACCGCTTCACACGAGATCGATGGGATCTGAGCAATGGCGTCAAGGCATGTTCTGACAATATTACCTGAACCTACGATTCCAATTTTCATGCTGCATCCTTTGAGTTGATAACAATAAGATTGCCATCATACTGCTCAATTTTATACCGGATGGTATGGGTGTTCAGATCAGTGATGGTCAATCAAAGCGGTCAAACAATATCACATCCGTGATTTTTCGATATCAAAGCACAACCATTAACCATAATGTGCGTATAAACATTCCATTGACCGGCTTTCGGCGGTAAAGTCACGATCCCTGTCTTGAGGCATCAGCCCCAACCGGTAAGGACAGGGCGCCTTATTCAGTTTTCACGCCGGAGATACGGAAATTCCATGCGCACTTTAATTCCTTTATTAGCACTGATCCCTCTGCTTTCCGCCTGCAGCAGTCATGATAGCGACACGAACCAATCTTCTTCTCAGAACAACAGCAATGTCGCAATGACTGCCCCACATTCAGACAATCCGTCTGATGGTGCAGCACTTACTGGCGGTGATTTTGCGCACAACGAAAATGCACTTCGTTTTATCGATTATATGGTCGATAAACACCATTATGACCGCAACCAGCTTGAATACTGGATCAGCCATGCAAAACGTTTGGATTCGGTGATCAGTTTAATGGACCGTCAGGCACCAACACCCAGTTCACGCCCATCTGGTCCAACCGGTGCCTGGCTACGTTACCGTAAGCAATTCATTACACCGGATAATATCAAGAATGGTGTCGCTTTCTGGCAACAGCATGCAGCAGCGCTTGATCGCGCCTATCAGCTATATGGCGTACCACCGGAAATCATCGTTGGTATTATTGGTGTAGAAACCCGTTGGGGTCGTGTGCTTGGAAAAACACGTTTGCTTGATGCACTCGCCACCCTCTCCTTCGACTATCCTCGCCGTTCGGAATATTTCAGCCGTGAGCTGGAAACCTTCCTGCTGATGGCGCGTGATGAGCATGTTGATGCACATGAGCTGCGCGGCTCTTTCGCAGGCGCTATGGGGTATTGCCAGTTTATGCCATCATCCTATAAATCGTTTGCCGTCGATTTTAACCACGACGGACATATCAATTTGTGGGATCCAGAAGATGCAATCGGTAGTGTTGCCCATTATTTCCAGGCAAATGGCTGGACGCCAGGCGATGCTATCGCCATTCGGGGCAATGGTCAGGCATTAGGTCTCAAATACGGGTTTGAAAATCGCTATCCCGTGCAAGCTTTGACGGCCGCAGGTCTAAAACCAACTAAGAGCCTCGGTTCACATACCGAAGCCAGCGTATTGCGTTTGGATGTCGGTACCAATTACGAATATTGGTACGGGCTGTCTAACTTCTACACCATCACACGTTACAACAAGAGTGTGCACTACTCCATGGCAGTCTGGCAGTTAGGTGACGCAGTCAAACATGCCGTTGGCGAGTCCGAA
>JAYSBB010000128.1:0-6086 GCA_041915645.1 Tolumonas sp. | reverse complement strand
TATATAGCTTTCCGCCGATTGCTTATGCGAATGCACGTATTTTGATCTTGGGTAGTATGCCGGGGCAGGCATCTTTGGATGCAGGGCAATATTACGCGCACAAACGGAATTTGTTCTGGCCGATCATGGCAGAACTGCTGCAATTTGATGTTTCAGCGAGTTATGAAGAAAGAACGGTGGCGTTACGTGCATCCGGTATTGCGCTTTGGGATGTATTGCAATCTTGTCATCGCGAGGGCAGCCTGGATGCCAATATTAAGCCGGATACGCTGACGGTGAATGACTTTGCTGGCTTTTTACAGCAGCATTCTCAGATCCGGCATATCTTTTTTAACGGTGAAAAAGCCGCTGCCTGTTTTCACCGTTATGTCGCCAAAACAGCGTACCCCGCCGAGTTGATCTGTCAGCGGTTGCCATCAACCAGCCCGGCTAATGCCTCGCAAACACTTGAATATAAATTGCAGGCATGGCGCCAAATAGTCGAGGTTTGACGGCTTAGTTTAAAGCCCCTGTTCTTGCTTAAATTGTTGCAAATCAGCCATCAGTTCCAACATGGATTGGCTGAGTTCCGGCAACCGCTGATAGTCACTCCACAAGCTGTCTTCCACCACATCGTGAATTTGTCCGGCAACTTCCATAATGATGCGTTTCTTTTTGGCCAGAATTTTTTGCGGATCTTGTACTTCAGTCATCGCTCTTTCCTGTTGGAGATAAAAAAACATTTATCAGCAGGTTTCATGCCTGAATAATTAAGGTCTATTTTTCATGGGGTTGTTTCAAATTGGCTTATTGTTTGTACTAAATCGCACGATGGTAAGATGACAAATGAATGTATCTTTACACTTTTGGAAATTAGCCTAGGTATATTTGAAGTGGTACTAGCCAGGCTATTTAGCCGGCACAGCAATACAGACTTCTGCTACGCTTAAATCAATATTAAACAGATATTTTGTTGCCATTCTGACGTGGTTTCATGTTGCAACAGTGGCATTCATTCATCGGTATTCATTTGGTTTCGGGCTGGTAGCAATGCGGAAGGATTGCGCAGCAAATACAGGTTTCAACCTGTACTGGCATACTGTCATCACCGCGATTGGACTTGGATTCATTGCCGGTCTGAATGCTATGGTTGCTCCGCAACAGTTGGGTGTTATTACCTCACTATGGTATGTAAATGCCATAACCATCGTTTTATTGCTTTATGTTCCTTCAACTTGTCGTTTGACGTTACTGGCTGGTTATACCGTTGGTTTAAGTACGGGGTATTGGCTGAACGATGTCGCAGGAACCGCACATCTCACCTTAATGCTGGCAAATTTGGCTGAAATTATCTTGGCTGTGCAGCTATTACAGCGCAGCCAATATGCCAGAAATTTTTATTTTGATATCAATTCTGCGGTGCAGTTAGGCCTGTACGGTATTTTATTGCCCGGATTATTGGGCGGGTTAGTGGCTGTTTTAAGCGCATTCCGGCTGGCTTCCATGCATTGGTCAGACATCGGCATTGCCTGGTCAGTCAATGCCGTGGTTTGTAATGCGTCCGTAATTCCGTTGTTGTTATTGATAAAACATCATCGCTGGCATCGATGGCAACAATCCCATCTGGTATTCCAACTATTGTTGTTGCTGGGTTATACCGCAGTGATTTTGAAATATTTTCCTTTTCCGTTTGTTTATCTGGGGTTAGGGCTGGCGTTAATTGCGATCCGTAATGGTGTGTTTGGGGCCGCTTTGGCGGGTTTTCTCGTTTCGTTTTGTATTGCCTGTTTTATCCGTATTGGCTGGTTTTCCTGGCCGCAATACGACAATCATTTACTGATGTTGTTTGTCTATTTGCCTATTTTAATCACCTTGATCCCGCCGTTGTTGCTGGCTATTTTTGTCGATGTCTTACACACCCGTGAGCAGCAATTGTTTGCCCGTGAATCCATGTTCCGCGAAGCCATGTCCGCGTCGGCATTGGGGATGGCGTTGATATCAACCGATGGGCAATTGCTGAAAGTGAACCGAGCCTTATGTGACATGCTGGGTTACACCGAATGGGAGCTTAGCAATTTACTTTGGCCGCAATTATTACACCCGGATGATGTGGCTGCTGATGTTAATTTACAGCAGTTATTACTGAGTAACCGGCAAAACTCCTATCGTTTGGAGGCGCGCTATTTACGCAAAACTGCGCAGCCGCTTTGGGTGTTGATTGTTGTTTCTATGGTGCGTGATGATCGTGGGTTGCCGCATTATTTTGTATTGCAGGTAGAAAACATCGATAGCCGACGTCATAGCGAGGAACGGGAGCGGGAGTTATTTAATCGCTATTTATTAGCCATCGAAGCCGGACAAGTGGGTGTTTGGGAGTATCAGCCACAGCATCAAATACTGAATTGGGATGAACGCATGTTTGATCTGTACGGGCTAGAGCGGCATCACATCATTCCTTCATTTTCGCTCTGGAAAAGCTGCGTTCATCCAGACGATCTGCCACAACTGATACAGCAAATGGATCTTGCACTGCGTGAAACCAATATCTTGGATAGTGAATTTCGTGTGATTTATCCCGATGATTCTATTCACTATTTGCGAACACATGCCATGGTCGAACGGGATGAGAAAGGAAATGCATCCCGCATGGTAGGAACGAATTGGGATATCACCGAACTCCGGGCTCTGATGAATGACTTATCGCACGAGCGGGAATTGTTGCGAACGACCTTACTCTCTATCGGTGAAGCGGTGATCATGACCGACCAGAAAGCGCGGATCGTGTTTATGAATCCGGCCGCAGAACGGATGCTGCTGTGTAAAAACAACTACGTGTTGTACAGCCCCATTGATGAAGTCATGCAAGTGGTGGATGCGGAAGGCAATCCGTTGTTGAATCCACTATATACGGCGTTGGAACAACGGCGTTTAATCTATCTGGATCATGATGCTTATTTGAAAATAACCGATGGCACAATGATCGCAATTCAAGACTCTGCTGCGCCAATACTACGTAATAACAATGAATTGTTGGGTGGCGTGCTGGTGTTTTCCGATGTCACGGAAATGCGCTCGTTACAAAAACGTTTGGGTTATCAAGCTAGCCATGATCCTCTAACAGGGCTTATCAACCGCTCGGCCTTTGAAACTATCTTGCAGGATGTAGTGAAAGAATCAGTGATAACAGCTGGGCACAGTGTGCTGGTGTTCCTCGATTTGGATCATTTCAAGCAAGTGAATGACACCGCCGGTCATGCGGCGGGCGATGAATTGCTAAAACAGCTTGCCCATTTAATGAATGCCAGAATGCGTGCTTCGGACATTGTGGCGCGTTTAGGCGGGGACGAGTTCGGTCTTATTTTCCGTAATTGTTCCGTGGAGTATGCGGATTCCCTCATCCACGAAGTGGTGAATGATATTTGTAAGTTTGAGTTTGAGTGGGAAGGGCGCATCTTTCATGTGGGTGCCAGTGCTGGACTAGTACCAATCAATGCGCAATTCACCAACTTCAGTACGTTACTGGCTTATGCCGATCAGGCTTGCTACGAAGCTAAACGGGCAGGACGCGGTCAGGTAAAACGGGTATCCACAACTTTTTAATGGCCAATCGTCGATTTCTGCCGAGGGCTGGTATAATCAGGCTTCTTCTCTTTTCGTTTGTCAGTATCTTCCTCACATGAATCAGCGTCAAAAACTAGAATTACTGGCTCCGGCCAAAAACCTCGAATTTGGTATCGAAGCCATTAACCATGGCGCTGATGCACTGTATATCGGCGGTCCAACGTTTGGCGCGCGCGCGGCGGCAGGCAATAGTGTGGCGGATATTGAAAAACTGGCGGCGTATGCACATCGTTATGATGCCAAAGTGCTGGTGGCCTTTAATACCATCTTGCGTGATGACGAATTAGAGGATGCGCAACGCCTGACGCATCAGTTATACGATGCCGGTGTCGATGCCTTAATTGTGCAGGATCTGGGGTTACTGCGTCTGGATCTGCCGCCAATTGCGTTGCATGCCAGTACACAGCTAGATAATCGCACCCCTGAAAAAGTCCGCTTTCTGGAAGAGGTCGGTTTTTCGCGTGCGGTGTTGGCGCGGGAGTTGTCGCTGGAACAGATCCGCGAGATTGCGCAGCAAACGTCTATCCAGCTGGAGTTCTTTATTCATGGCGCATTGTGCGTCAGTTACAGCGGTCAGTGTTATATCAGCCATGCTATTACCGGTCGCAGTGCCAATCGTGGTGAGTGTGCTCAGCTTTGTCGTGTCCCTTGCACGTTGGAAAATCGTGATGGTGTTGCGCTGGCCAAAGATCAGCACCTGTTATCTCTGAAAGACATGAATCAAAGTGCGAACTTGCAAGCACTGGCTGAAGCGGGGATCAGTTCGTTTAAAATCGAAGGTCGCTTAAAAGATCTTTCCTATGTAAAAAACGTCACGGCCTGGTATCGCCAGCAGTTAGATACCATCATGGCTGGTCAATCGCAATGGCAACGTGCTTCAGTGGGGCGTAGTCGCTATACCTTTACACCGAAACCGGAGAAAAGCTTTAACCGTGGCAGCACCGACTATTTCCTGCATGGTCGGCAGATCGAAATTAACTCATTTCTGAGCCCGAAATTTGCCGGTGAACCGGTTGGTACCGTCAGCCGGTTAGGCGATAAATGGCTGGAAGTACAGAGTAATGAGATTTTTCATAACGGTGATGGCATCAGTTATTTTAACCAGAAAAAAGAGCTGGTGGGGCTGCGGGTGAATCGTGCGGAAGGTAATCGCTTATTCCCTGCCGAAGCTATCCGAGGGCTCAGTGTGGGTACGGCATTGTTTCGCAACCATGACCAAGAGCTGGAAAAGCTGCTGGAGAAAAAATCAGCAGAACGGCACATCAGCGTGACTATGCGGCTCAGTGAGACCGATGATGGTGTTAGTTTACAAATCACCGATGAGCAAGGTGTCAATGCCTCTGTCGCGTTAGCGCTGGTTAAAGAACCGGCCAGTAACCCTGAGCGGGTAGTGACGACTTTGCAAGAACAACTGGCCAAACTTGGCAATACCATGTTTGTTGCGGATAAAGTCGAGTTGGCGCTCTCGCTACCGTGGTTTATTCCTGTCAGTAACCTGAATGCATTACGGCGCGATGCTGTACAGCAACTGGAATTAGCTCGTGCTGCCGCTTATCAGCGCCCAGAGCCGAGTGCCCAGCGTTCTCCACTGGCGGTATTCCCGCAGCAAAAACTCACCTATTTGGGCAATGTATATAATCAGCAAGCCGCTGCGTTTTATCAGCAACATGGCGTCGGTACGATTGCGCCGGCGTATGAGATGAATCAGGAGACCGATGAAGTCTCATTGATGATCACCAAACATTGTTTGCGTTACAGTTTTAACCAATGCCCCAAAGAGCGGGAACCTGGTTTTAAACCTGAATCATTGGTATTAAAAATGGGCAAAGACGCCTTCCGGCTGAAGTTTGACTGTAAGCGTTGTGAAATGCATGTATTGGGTAAACTGAAACAGCCTAAAGGGCAAAAAATCTGAAGGGAAAATTATGTCAATTTGGGTGGATGCCGATGCGTGTCCGAATGTGATTAAAACGATACTCTTTCGAGCAGCTGAACGAACGGCTACCGCATTAATTTTGGTGGCCAACCAAACTATTTCTATTCCTCCCAGCCGTAATATCCGTACATTGAGAGTCGAATCTGGTTTTGATGTTGCCGACAATGAAATTGTGAAACGGGCGGAAGCTGGTGACCTGGTGATCACCAGTGATATTCCACTTGCGGCGGATGTCATCGACAAAGGGGCTTTTGTTTTATCACCACGTGGTGAGGAATTCACGAAAGAGAATATCCGTGGGCGTCTGAATATCCGTGATTTTATGGACACCATGCGTGCCAGTGGTATTCAAAGCGGTGGCCCTGCAGCACTCAATGAGACGGATAAACGCAACTTTGCTAATGCACTGGATCGTTATCTGGCTCGCCAAAAGTAAGTGTCAGCAATAAGTTACAGATAGAAAAAAGGGATACCAGACTGTATCCCTGAAAATGTTTGTTGTTCGATGTTATTCGCTGTCGCTGTTAAACCAACCGGCGGCTTTCTTCTC
>JAYSBB010000127.1:0-6219 GCA_041915645.1 Tolumonas sp. | reverse complement strand
TCGTAAAACAGAGCAATTGTGGTGCTCGAAGTCAGAGAAACAAGCTAAAAAGAGCCGGCTGGAATGACGACTATCGGGCTCAGTTATTCTTTGGTTAAAAGATCAACAAAGTGTGCTCCCGCCCTGGGTGCATTACCGGTATTACGTTTTAAATTAGAAAATGAAGCAAATTTCGACAAATTAATTGCCGCTGCAGAAACACGGACTAACGCAAAAGCGGATACCGCAATATTAAAAGAATTCAGTTATAAGCGTTATTTCTTTAATAAAGATAAACACCCTGTTGCTTTTGCCATTGGTAAAAAAGATGGTTTCGCCATTCTGACACTGGATCTGGGCGACATGGTGCCTGCCGATGATCTCTCTATCGCCTTTGGTATCACCAAACCAGCTAAATCACTGAAACAAGCGGCAACACTTGAGCAATTGGTGCAAAGCTACGGTTTCCGTAAAAATTCACTCGGCTTCATTAACAATGAGTTACTGATCAAAACGCTCACTCGCGCAGACAGCCCATTGGCTAAACTGCTGGATAAAATCAGTGAAGGCGAAAGCAACAAGAATCTGGCTGAATATCGCACACCAGAATGTCAGAAAGATATCGAAAGCATTGCCAGCCTGTGGCCACGAGAAATATTTGGCTATACCAATTTAGATACTAAAGGTGATCCAATCCGTTTTGACAGTACATTTAAAGTTGAGTCTAAAGATGCAGCCACAATGGCATCGCTGCAGAAACTGCGTGGCTTTATTCCAGACTATGGCAAAGAGGATAAATCGCTCTTCAAAGCTGCTATTGGCCTGAATGTTGATGAATTGGCGCCTGTCACTACCGAACTGTGGAATCGAGCAACTCAGGCTCAATTTACCTGTACTTCATTGAAAGATATTCAGAACAGCCTGAAGATGACGAATCCTTCTATGCTGGCAATGGGCACGGCAATGGTTCAAGGGTTACAAGGTGCCAGCCTCGATCTGCAAGAACTGAAACTCAAAAACAATGCGACCGAGATGCCAGCAGTAGAAAAACTCTCTTTTGTTGCATCTGTTTCCAGTAAACAACCGCAACAATTGTGGGGAATGCTCAGTATGGCCTCTCCTGAATTGGCCGCACAGGTTAAATTACCTGCAGATGGTCAATCAGTTGATTTGCCTGTGCCACCAATTATGCAGTTACCAGGCAAAATTAAGCTTGGTTTATATGGCCAGCACATCACCGTGTTTACTGGTGATCAAGGTGCGAAATTTGCCGCATCATTGGCTAAACAACCACTGGCTGCTAACGGTTTTTATCAGTTAGGTCTGGATTACGGTTTACTGGCTGACATGGCACAATTTGGCCGTAACCAACTTGAGCAGGCTAACAAAGCAAATGCAACGGATGAGTTGTCAGCCACCTCAGGAGCAGAGGCAACATCAGCAGCACCAGCAACGTCTGCATCAACACCAACAGAAACCAACGAGCAGAAAGAGATGAAGCAAGTTGTGACGATGTTAGATGAAATGCGTGGTGTACGCCTGCTGACCAGCATGGATTTTGAAAAAGACGGTTTAGCCGTTAAAGGCAGTATGGAATTGCCGCAGAAAAAATAAATAATACTCAGATAGTAAAAGGCCACCGTAGAACGGTGGCCTTTTTATTGATTCATGAAAAATAACTAGATTTTAATAGCTTCGATGGCCTGCAGCACGCGTTTATCAGAAACCGGATATGGCGTTCCCAACACCTGAGCAAAATAAGAAATACGCAATTCTTCAATCATCCAACGCACATTACGAACCTCTTCCGGGATCGGCTGACCTTTCCCTAATTTACCGACTAATTGCTGATAGGCTTGTTCGGCATGCTGTACTTTCAACATGTACATCCGATCGCGGTTAGCATCCACCGGGATTTTCTCCATGCGTCGTTCGATACCCTTCATATACCGCAATAAATCCGGTAAACGGGCAGCGCCGGTCGCAGTAACAAAACCTTTATGAATTAACCGTTCCAACTGCGCTTGAATGTCGGAATGCGCAAACGCGAGTTCCAACGTCATCTTGCCTTTAAATAATTTCCGAATACCGTGTGCCGCAGTCAGGATCTGCTCCACTTGTGCGGCGATCTTCACCACCGCTTCGTTCAGTTCGCCACGGATCACTTCTTTTTGTTGCTGGAACGTGTCGTTATCCCATGACAAGCCACCATGCTGTTGCATGAGCTGATCACAACCACAGGCAATACAATCATCAATCAGCTCGGCAACTTTCCCAAACGGCGTGAAGTAGAGACCCAACTTGGCTTTATTCGGCAATTTTTCCTGCAAATATTTAATCGGTGATGGCACATTCAATAAGATTAAACGCCGTTGTCCCGCCCACATAGCTGCCTGTTGTGCGACGGGAGAATCGAATAATTGGATTGCCACCGAGTCTTTCTGATCAACCAATGCCGGATAGGCTTTAACCTCAAACCCACCGCGTTTCTGGCTGTATTGCTGTGGCAGCGGGCCAAAGCTCCACAGCGTTAAGCCTTCCTGCTCAATATCATCATCTGCGACCTGCGACAGCGTTTGTTGTACTTGTTCACGAAGCTGCTCTTTCAGCGCCAGCAGATCTTTGCTTTCAGCGACTCTTTTGCGTTTATCATCAATAACACGGAATGTCATTTTCAGGTGATCGGCGATCGAATTCCAATCCCAGCATTCACGCGGCACGGTTAAACCACTCATCCGTTTTAGTTGACGCTCAATTGCATCCAGCAGTGGGCCTTGTTCCGGTGAAATCGACGCCATCAGGGCATCTGCATAGTTAGGCGCAGGCACAAAATTCTTACGCCACTGTTTTGGCAATGACTTGATCAATGCAACCAGCAGTTCATGGCGCATACCAGGGATCAGCCAGTCAAAACCAACGGGCTCAACCTGATTCAATAACGGCAACGGAATATGCACCGTGACACCATCGGCCTCTTCACCGGGTTCAAATTGGTAAGTAAGACGGAATTTAAGGCGACCTTGTACCCACTGGTTGGGGTAATCATGTTCGTTGATGTGTGAAGCGTCGCCCTGCAACAACATTTCGCGTTCAAAATTGAGCAGTTCAGGTGACTCTTTACTGGCTGTTTTCCACCAACTATCAAAATGACGAGCAGAAACCACATCCGCCGGAATATGCGCATCGTAAAACAGGAATAATGTCTCATCATCAACGAGAATATCTCGGCGCCGTGATTTCGCTTCCAACGCTTCAACTTCCGCCAGCAACTTACGGTTCTCTGCAAAGAAACGATGACGGGTCTCAAAATCCCCTTCTACTAACGCTCGTCGAATAAACAGTTCACGACTGACTACCGGATCGATATCACCATATTGCACTTCACGATCAGCGACTATCGTGACGCCATACAAGGTGACCTTCTCTGACGCTAACACTGCGCCGGCTTTTTTCGACCAACGCGGATCGCTGTAGCTGCGTTTCAGCAGATGCCCGGCCAGTGGTTCGATCCATTCCGGTTGAATGCGAGCGGCAATGCGACCATACAGACGTGAAGTTTCGGTAAGCTCGGCCACCATGCTCCATTTCGGCGGTTTCTTGAATAAGCCGGAACCAGGGAAAATCATAAAGCGGGCATTACGCGCACCGATATATTCCGATTTATCGCCGTCTTTCATACCGATATGACTGAGCAAACCCGTCAGAATAGCGCTGTGGATCGCCTGCTCTGGCGCAGCATCTTGGTTGATCGTCAAACTCAACTCGCGGGTGGCCTGACGCACCTGATAATGAATGTCTTGCCATTCGCGCAGTCGTAAATACGAAAGAAACTCTTTCTGGCATTGTTTACGGAACTGATTCTGACTCAGCGTTTGCTGTTGTTCCTGCACATAATTCCACAGATTGAGGAAGGCTTGGAAATCAGAATCTTTATCTTCAAAACGGCGATGTTTTTCGTCCGATGCTTGCTGTTTATCCATCGGACGCTCGCGCGGATCTTGAATACTCAGCGCAGATGTAATGATCAGAATCTCTTCGAGACAACCAAATTGCGGCGCCGCCAGCACCATACGCGCTAAACGCGGATCGAGCGGAACCCGGGCCAGTTGACGACCCAGCGGCGTCAGACGCAGTGGATGCTGACCATCAATCGAGCCATTAATGGCGCCCAGCTCTTCCAATAAACGTAAACCGTCTTTGATATGGCGACTATCTGGCGCTTCCACAAACGGAAAACGGCTCATATCACCCAGACCCAGCGCGAGCATCTGCAAAATAACTGAGGCCAGATTGGTTCGCAAAATTTCCGGATCGGTAAATTCAGGGCGGCCTAAAAAGTCTTGTTCCGAATAAAGACGAATACAGATACCTGCGGCCACACGACCACAACGCCCTTTACGCTGGTTGGCACTGGCCTGAGAAATGGCTTCTATTGGTAAACGCTGAACTTTAGTTTTATAAGAATAGCGACTGATCCGCGCCGTACCCGGATCAATAACATAACGAATCCCCGGCACGGTTAGTGACGTTTCCGCGACGTTTGTTGCCAGCACAATACGCCGCCCAGCATGTTGCGAGAAAATTCGATTTTGTTCCGCATTCGATAACCGGGAATAAAGTGGCAAAATTTCAGTGTCGCGCAGATTTCGCTTCCGTAATGCATCGGCAGTATCTCTGATCTCTCGTTCTCCGTTCATAAAGATCAGAATGTCGCCTAAACCTTCGGTACATAATTCATCGACTGCATTAAACAACCCCTGCAACGGATCGCTATCTTCCTCATCTTGCCAAGGGCGGTAACGCACCTCTACCGGATAGGTACGCCCAGAAACCTCAATCACCGGCGCATTACTAAAATGGCGAGAAAAACGCTGTGGATCGATAGTGGCCGACGTAATGATCAGTTTGAGATCAGGGCGCTTTGGCAGTAATTGTTTGAGATAACCGAGAATAAAATCAATGTTCAGACTGCGTTCGTGTGCTTCGTCGATGATCAAGGTGTCGTATTGCATCAACATCCGATCACTTTGAATTTCTGCCAGCAAAATGCCGTCGGTCATTAATTTGACGTAAGAGTTTTCATTCACCTGATCGTGAAAACGAACTTTATAACCAACATGGGAACCCAGTTCACACTGCAATTCTTCCGCAATACGCGCAGCAACAGTACGGGCTGCCAAACGTCGCGGTTGTGTATGACCAATCATACCCTGAACGCCACGCCCTGCTTCCATACAAATTTTAGGCAGCTGCGTTGTCTTACCTGAGCCGGTTTCACCGGCCACAATCACAACCTGATGTTTACGGATCGCCTCTGCGATGTCGTGCCGTTTATCGGTAACAGGCAGGTCAGGATAATGCAATTTTGGAACGTTCTGCTGACGCAATTGTGCCCGTAGTTTGGCTTTTTCCAGCTCTTGGCCAATGATGGCTAAAACAGCGGTTTGTTTATTAGCAGGCAAGCGTTGCACACCTTGTAAACGGCGCAATAACTGAGCTTTATCGACAGGTAAACATTCAGACAGTTGGCTTTGCAACGAACGAAGAATTGCTTCAGACAAAACGTGACTCCAGATCGGTTAACACAGACAGGCTGATACACACTGCGTGGTTTTATTCCTGCGAATGCTAACAGGTCAGAACCGATCCAGAAATAGAAGAAGCTGATATTCGCGATTTGTTTTTCTAAGTAATGCTATTCAGTATTTCACTGATACAACTCAACATCTTAGTTTGATCAAACGGTTTAGTAATGAAAGCTTTGGCACCCAATTCAATCGCTTGTGCCCGCCAGCTGTCATCATGTAACGCAGTGAGAAAAATAACTGGCGGTAATCGCTCACCAAACTCATTTTGCAACTCGACAAACAAGCTGATGCCATCTTTCTGTGGCATGCTTAAATCAAGGATCAACAAGTTGATATCAACACTATTTAACCATTCAGAAACACGGAACGGATCACTTTCAAGATAGACATTCTGATAGCCGCCGCCATTTAAAAATGCTTTCGCTAAACGTAAATTAGTTTGGATATCATCCACAACCAGAATGTGTTCCAAACAATTCTGCCCTGTTATTCCTTTCGCTTCATATGGTGTCATAATGGCTCAAACTGCACTCCATCCAATCATGCCATAATAATCTCATAGATCCCCTCATTTTTTGATACTCAAATAATTCCAAGTGTGCGGGTATATAAACGATGTTGCTTCAGGTAGTAGACAAATTTTTCCATCAGC
>JAYSBB010000126.1:0-6304 GCA_041915645.1 Tolumonas sp. | reverse complement strand
GCGGTACAGGCGCAGGCTTGTGGCATTGAACCAACCGTGCATATGAATCCGGTGCTGTTGAAACCCAATACCGATATCGGTGCACAGGTGATCGTGCACGGCAAAGCGCTGGCAGACATGGATGCCTACGCCTATCACGAATACAAACCGAAGGTGATGGGGGCGGTGATGCACTCGTTCCATCATCTGCAAGCCCATTATCAGGCGGTGATCATCGAAGGGGCGGGCAGCCCGGCGGAAATCAATCTGCGCGACCGTGATATCGCCAATATGGGGTTTGCCGAAGCGGCTAATTGTCCGGTCATCATTATTGCCGATATCGACAAGGGCGGGGTGTTTGCCCATCTGTATGGCACGTTGGCGCTGCTCTCTGATAGCGAACAAAATCGCGTCATCGGCTTTGTTATCAACCGTTTCCGCGGTGATATTACCTTGCTGCAAGGTGGCCTCGACTGGCTGGAACAGACCACCGGCAAGCCGGTGTTAGGTGTGCTGCCTTATCTGCATGGCCTGTATTTGGAACAGGAAGATGCGATTGCGGTGCAGCAAAGCGATCGCGGTAAATTCCGTATCGTGGTGCCTTGTTTCCCACGCATCAGTAATCACACCGACTTTGATGTGCTGCGATTACACCCCTATGTGGATCTGATCATGGTGCCACCCAATCAGCCACTGCCACCTGCTGATCTGATTATTTTACCTGGCTCAAAATCGGTGCAGGGCGATCTGCGTTTTCTGCGCGAACAGGGCTGGGATGCTGCGATCAATCGTCACCTGCGTTTTGGTGGCAAACTGATCGGCATTTGTGGCGGTTATCAGATGCTCGGTGAGATGCTGCACGATCCACTCGGGTTGGAAGGTGCGGCGGGCAGTCTCGCTGGTTTAGGGCTCTTACCGATCAGTACTACGCTGGCGGTGGAAAAGCAGCTACGGCGGGTGACGGGCACACTGACGCTGACCGATGAAACAGTGCCTGTGAGCGGGTATGAAATTCATGCTGGTGTCACTGAAACACCTGCCGACGTGTCACAACCGATGACATTACATTGTGACGACGCGGTTATCGCTGATGGCCTGTGCTCTGATGATGGGCTGATTTTCGGCACTTATTTGCACGGTCTGTTTGATGAACCGGCGGCCTGTAATGCGTTATTGCGCTGGGCGGGGTTACAGACTGACAGTGCGCCGGATATGCAGCAACTGCGCGAGCACGGCATCGACCGACTGGCAGATTGTCTGGCCGAGCATCTGAATATGACACAACTCTTTGCCCTTCTGGCTTCGTGGGAACAACAACATGCAAACTAGAACTTGCCCGGCACTGCTCATCAGTGCGCCCGCTAGTCATAGCGGTAAAACCACGGCCACCGCCGCACTGGCGCGTTACTGGACACAACAGGGCAAGACGGTGCGAGTGTTTAAAACGGGGCCGGATTTTCTCGACCCTATGCTGTTGGAACACGCCTCCGGTGCGGCGGTACATCAGCTCGATTTGTGGATGATGGGTGAGGCGAATTGTCGTCGTCGTCTGGCTGAAGCGGCACAAGAAGCGGATCTGATCCTGATTGAAGGGGTGATGGGCCTGTATGACGGCCATACCAGTTCCGCTGATATCGCACGCTTGTTTAATATTCCGCTGCTGCTGGTGGTCGATGGTTCGGCGATGGCGCAAACCTTTGGTGCGCTGGTGTATGGGTTGGCGAACTACCAACCGGGTCTGACGGTGTTTGGCGTGGTGGCAAACCGCGTCAACAGTGCAGGCCATGCCCGTTATTTGCAGCAAAGCTTGCCGGACGGCATTCACTTTTGTGGTTATATGCCCTCGAATGAGGCGATCACTTTGCCAGAACGTCATCTGGGTTTGGTGCAGGCGAGTGAATTGTCAGATCTCGATCAGCGGTTAGATTTAGCTGCCGAACAACTGGCGAGCCATGGTGCATTACTGTTACCGCCTGCCAGCGAATTCAGCTACCCGATCAGCAATAAAGTGTATGGGGATGAGTTAACTGGCGTGACGATTGCCGTCGCACGTGATGCCGCATTTAGTTTTATTTACCGCGACAATTTGCAGATTTTGCAGCAGATGGGCGCACAATTACGCTTTTTCTCACCGGTTTCCGATCATGTTATGCCCGAAGCCGATGCGTTATATCTGCCCGGCGGTTACCCCGAGCTTTATCTCGATCAATTGGCGGATAACCAAACCATGCTGCAATCGATTCGTGCGCATGTGCAGGCCGATAAACCGACGGTCGCCGAGTGTGGCGGTATGCTCTATCTGCTCAATGGGCTCACCAACAAAGAAGGCCATCGTCGTGATCTGCTGGGTGTATTACCCGGTGAAGCACTAATGGAACCACGACTTTCAGGCCTTGGTGTGCTTTCAGCCGCCTTTCCGTTTGGCGAAGTACGCGGGCACACCTTCCATTTTTCCAGCAGCCAGATCCGCGTTGAAAGCACGTTAGAAGCGCAGCATCCAGTGCATGGCAAACCAGAGGCGGTTTATCAGCAAGGGCGGCTGCTCGCTTCTTACGTACATTGGTATTTAGGTGATGAGCCGGAAGCCTGTCTGGCGTGGTTTAAGCCAGAATAAGTTTAGGCACAGCGCATAGCGATGCGTCTGTGCCTAGGTGATTTAATGGCAGGCCAGCACTTTTACCGCTAATCCGCCGCGTGAGGTTTCCCGATATTTGGCATTCATGTCTTTGCCGGTGTCATACATGGTTTCAATGACATTATCGAGCCCAACGCGTGCTTCACTGATCCGTTGTAATGCCATGCGGGCCGCATTAACGGCTTTTACTGCCATAATCGCATTTCGTTCCACACAAGGTACCTGCACCTGACCTGCAACCGGATCACAGGTTAGCCCTAACGTGTGTTCCATCGCGATCTCTGCGGCCATACAAACTTGCACAGGGCTACCACCGAGCAGCTCTGCCAAACCCGCTGCGGCCATTGAGCAGGCAACGCCCACTTCGCCTTGACATCCGACCTCGGCACCGGAAATAGAGGCATTCATTTTATAGAGCACGCCAACAACACCAGCGACCAGAAAATAACGGGTATAAGCCTCCGGCGTCACTCGACAAATGAATTTATCGTAATAGGCGAGTACGGCTGGGATCAGTCCACAAGCGCCGTTTGTTGGTGCTGTTACGACACGGCCACCGGCAGCATTTTCTTCACTAATCGCAAAGGCGAACAGGTTGATCCAATCGATAACATTCATTGGGTCAACGTTGAATTTATCTTTGGTGTCGAGCATGCAACGTAATGAAGAGGCGCGGCGCGGTACTTTCATGGGGCCAGGTAATAACCCTTCTGTTTTGCTGCCACGTTCGATCCCCTCTTGCATGACTCGCCAGACATTGGCGAAATGAGCATCAATGTCGGCTTTGCTGTGCAGCTGCAACTCATTTTGCATCACGATGCCGGAGAGTGATAAGCCGGACTCTTTACAGTGGCGTAACAGATCCGTCGCTGAGCGGAATGGGTAGGGTACCGTGATGCGGCTATCAGACTGATTCTGTTCCCCGAAATGTTCCTCATCAATGATAAAACCGCCCCCAATGGAGTAGTAGGTCTTGCTGTAAAGGATCTGTTCACCCGCCAGCGCGGTCAGCCGTATCCCATTTTCATGCAGTGCCAGATTGTATTTATTGAAGACAATGCTGGTGTCAGGGAAAAACTCAACGCTGTGACGACCCTGATCCATCGGCAGCCGTCCCTGTGCTGCAACCTCTTTCATGAAGGCTGGAATTGCATCAATATCAACATCTTCCGGCTGATTACCAGCCAAACCCATGATGATCGCAATGTCGGTATGATGCCCTTTTCCGGTTAATGAGAGCGACCCGTAGAGATCGACCACAATACGGGTGACATCGGGCAGATAACCCTGATGAATTAACGCATCAGCAAAAAGTTTACTGGCCTTCATCGGGCCGATGGTATGGGAGCTGGAGGGTCCGATACCAATTTTGAAAATATCAAATACGCTAACCATATTCGTTCCAGTTATCAGGGTTCAGTGAGGATATTCTGTGTTGAGCGGTAGTGGCCGGCGCAGTGGCACCGGCCTTCTGTCGTTAACCAAACAGGCTGAACAAAATGGCAGAGATAGCAATCAACCCCATCAGGGTGACAAACAGATTACTGATCCGTCCGCTATATTTCCGCATGCCTGGCACTTTATGAATGGCATACATCGGCATTAAGAACAGCAGCATGGCGATGATAGGGCCACCTAATGTTTCGATCATACCGAGAATGCTGGGGTTTAATGTGGCGGTGAGCCAAGTGGTCAGTAGCATAAACATCACGGTAATGGCATTCAGCTTTTTCGGGCTGATGGTTTTGCCGCGAC
Source organism: Tolumonas sp. (assembly GCA_041915645.1). Classification (GTDB taxonomy): domain Bacteria; phylum Pseudomonadota; class Gammaproteobacteria; order Enterobacterales; family Aeromonadaceae; genus Tolumonas. Next base: position 1,935 of record JAYSBB010000126.1, on the reverse strand, counting down.
TGCGTAATGATTTAATCAGCATGCCGTTAAAGCCCTCTTTGGCGCCCAGATAGTGGCCAAGAAAAGACTTCGTGATCGCAATCGTGGCAATAATCGGGGCCATATAAGCGATGATGGGGGAGTTAAAATGGTTTGCCAGATAGGAAAGTATGGTGATGTTCTGTGCTTTGGCTTCAGCCAGATTATCTGGCGACAGGCTCAGTACACAGCTGAAAACGAAAAACATGACCGTCAACACCATCATGATGTGTGAGTAAGTCAGGATCCGGGAACATTTCTGCTCTGCAAGATGACCATACTCTTCCCGTTTAGCCACAGCGAAAGCAGAAATAATCGGCGAATGGTTGAAGGAGAAAACCATCACCGGAATGGCTAACCACAGAGTAACCGAGAAACTATGACTGCTTGGGGTGGCCTGCAAAATGGTATTAAAGACCGCAGTATCCCAATGTGGAACCAGATAAAGAGCTAAAAGCATCAATACGGCAACAAATGGGAAGACCAAAATACTCATCGCTTTAACAATGAATTGCTCACCGAAACGGACAATCGTCATAAGCCCGCTAATCAGCAAAAGCGCCAGTAAAGCCCGTGGCGGTGCAGTCATGTGCAGTTGATGGGTAATAAAACTGGTGACTGTATTGGTGATTGCCACGCTGTAGACCAGCAAAATTGGATAAATAGCGAAAAAATAGAGTAGCGTGATCAGTTTTCCCGCGCCGGCCCCAAAGTGTTCCTCGACGACTTCCGTAATATCTTCACCTGGATTTTTACCAGATAGAACAAACCGTGTGAGCCCGCGGTGCGCAAAAAACGTCATTGGGAAAGCCAATAGCGCCATGACAAATAGTGGTAGCAGACCACCGACACCAGCATTAATCGGCAGGAAAAGAACCCCGGCGCCAATCGCAGTGCCATAGAGACCCAGCATCCACATGGTGTCGGTCTTGCGCCATGCCAACGGTGAGCTGTTTTCCCGGGCTGGGCTAATATCTTGACCAGCAGAGAGGGTGATATCTGATTGAGCTGTATTCATAAGTGTCTCCGAAATGAACACCAGTAAAAAGTCAGTTAGTCGGGATATAAGCCATGCGCGCTATGGAGTGATCGCCGTTATCCGTGGTTACCGGAATTCAAAAAACCGATAGCAACGGTGAAGGTTAACTGTCAAACCAGAGGTTATCTGATAAACCGCGACATCAACGGTGGTGAAAACTATATTTTACTGGGTTAATTATCTGTGATGCTCGTCTTATATCGAATATACCGCTTTTTTTGGTTGTTTTATCGGCATTTGATGCTGTTTTGTTGTTTTTGTGTTGGAAAGATGTATGGAAAAGATCATCTGATTTTGAATTTGAGTGTAACAATCGGGGATATGGATTTTAGCGGTTGGCGGCGGTGTGTTTTTATGCATAAAAACAGGGTTTGTTAAAATAAAATCTATAATTATCAGTTAGATATGTTTTGTTGGTGAAATGTTATCAAGAATGCCGGAGAATGAGTGATTTAAACATTTAATTAACACTATTAAATGTTTAAATTAACAATAAATGGGTTTTATTTGAGTGTGTAAATAAATTGATCTAAATGACGAAGAAACAGATATTTTTACGATAAAAATATATTTGGTTATAGGTGCTTATTTCGGATGAATTGCCGCACCTGTTTCGTTATTGAGTCACATAAAAATCGCCGTTTGGCGCTTTTTGCGTTATCAAAGACGGTAGCCACAAATGTCATTATTCTTGGTAGTAGAAAAATTAGGGGCAATAACAGGCGCTTTTCCCTTTACGTGTTGGTGAATACTTTAATTCCACCAGATAACCACGATTTTGCATCATCGCGCCGTTGTTCTTTCATTCTGAACCAGGCTAAATAGTTTTTTAGATAATCAGTCCCAACACCATGAAATCGAGCCATCCAACCTCGTAA
>JAYSBB010000125.1:0-6421 GCA_041915645.1 Tolumonas sp. | reverse complement strand
CCATCACACGTTACAACAAGAGTGTGCACTACTCCATGGCAGTCTGGCAGTTAGGTGACGCAGTCAAACATGCCGTCGGCGAGTCCGAAATGCCGACTCGTGTAGCCAGTAGCAACTGATACACAACACCACTGAAGTTGATGGTGGTGAGTGTTAATTTACGATCGACATGAGTTTAAAGGCTCGTTCAAGCAGGTCTGGGACAATAAATTGAATATCTGATCTGGGTATTCAAAATTGTCCTAAACCACTCGCGCTTAACGCCTTCATCGAGTAACGTTAATTGTGGCCGAAAGTCATGTATTAGTTTTCTTACTTCTCGCTTCACGACCTAACCTCCATTTGATGGATGAGCCGATCCCCCTGTTGCTATAAAGAACGGAAAGAGAAAATGACTAATTTATTGAAAGATTTAGAGTGGCGTTACGCAACTAAAAAAATGGATTCTTCTTTGCCAGTAGAAGATGAAAAAGTAGATTTCATTCTGGAAGCAATTCGTCTGACCGCCAGCTCTAGTGGCTTGCAGCCTTACCAAGTTATTGTTGTAACCAACCCGGAATTAAAAGCACAAATTCAGCCTCATGCCTGGGAACAAAGCCAAATCATCGATAGTTCACATTTGCTGGTTTTTGCTGCTTGGGATAATTACACCGCAGAACGGATCAATATGATGTTTGATCTGGTAAATGAAGAACGCGGTTTCAAAAACGAAGGTTGGGAAAACTATCGCAATATGTTGCTGGCTAACTACACGCAACGTGATGCAGAAACCAACTATCAACATGCCGCCCGCCAAGCTTATATTGGTTTGGGAACCGCACTCATCGCAGCTGCGGAAGTAAAAGTTGATTGTACGCCGATGGAAGGTTTTGACCCGGCTAAAGTCGACGAAATACTCGGTTTGAGCAAACTAGGATTACGTTCTGTCATTCTGCTGCCTCTTGGATACCGCGCTACCGAAGGCGATTGGCTGGTTAATCTAAAGAAAGTACGCCGGACAAAAGAACAATTTGTTATTGAGATGAAATAATCTCTCGATAGCATCGAAAAAGAGGAGCACTAGCTCCTCTTTTTTATATGACTATCAGCGATGATAGTTGGGAATAACTTAATAGGTATACGTCAGTCCGTAAAAAATATTCTTGGGGGTTATATCGTTGACCAAACCAAACCTGGAGGTAACGTTATATTTCATCCGTAATCCCAAATAAGGCACCAAATCTTTTGGTATCAGTTTATATACCCGCGAATTCTGAAAAGAGTAAGGCTGATTTTTTTCAGAAATATAATCGTTTAGCGGCGAATCAAGTATTTCTGGATAATCGAAATTGAACTGCCCGCTTTGTATTGCGGCATTTTCAAAATTGAGCGGTTTATCCTTTATTATGCCGTCAAATAAAGAGAGACTATCGAGTCTGTTTTTTTCCTGATAAGACTGGAAGATATCTTGCGAATTATTTCGCCAGCTTTCGTTGAAACTAAATACAGTGTCATTTGAAAAAGTATTCTCAGCACAAGCCATGATCGGTGTTAGCAGCACGAGCAGAGTAAAGATCGTATTTTGAGGTTTATCCAATGCTATTTCCTTCGAACGGCCCTTATCACTAAGCTAAGACTCTATTGAATTCACCTAGTTAGATTTGCAATATTGCGAAGATCCCGGAAATAACGCCGACACCGGATAACCCCCACATCAGCCATTCTAACCAACGTTTTCGGGTAAGTAACGAGATCGCAGCCATAGAAATAGCGACCTGTATCACAGTCGTTGCTTGTGCCCAACGATGATGCAGGTGCATTTGTTCATCGCTACGATGATTCCATTCAACCGATTCCTTTTCCAACGCTTCTGCTTTGGCTTTTATCTCTTCTTTTTCTTGCTCATAACGACCAGCCATTTTTTCATAACTTCCACGTTTATTTTCTGGCAATAGATCTAACGCCAGTAGATTCAAATTCTGCCGGTTATTTTTTGCCTGATAATAATTCCACTGATCGGATGCCTCTGTTTTTGCAATCGCGGCATTATTTTTATAGAGCATGGCGTTCGCTTGCGTAGCACCGCCCATATAGGAATAGATAGCACCAATAGTAGCTAAAATAGCCGTCGTTACGGCAATTTGATTCGCAAATGAATGCGAACTGTTGTAATGACTGACATGTTCTACTTCATGGTCATACGGGCCGTGAACGTGAAAATCATCTGACATAGCGTATTCTCTGACAAAGGGATAGCGATTTAATTGTGGAATATATGTTTAAGATATTAATTTTTCATTAAATATCCCTGTAAGGGCAAAACTTGCGGCAGTGTGTAAATTAATTTTTAACTTCAGACTCTCAGCATATCCAAACTAGCTATGATCAATGAAGAGAGATCAAGGCGATAACTCAAACAACGACCGAGCAGTAACTCTGAATATATAAAGACAGCCACCAGTGCCACTAGCCCAATAAATTAAGGCATAGGGATGGAGGAAGCAGAGATATGTTGTTAACTGAACAGGCAAAAGTGCAGGCGTATGTCTCCACATTAGTGGAAAAGTACGCCAACGAGCGTTCCGCGTTACTGTCTATACTTTTGGCGATTCAAACAAAATATGGCTATCTGTCCGAATTTGCTATGCACTATGTCGGTGAGTTATTGGGCATTCCCGCATCAAAGGTTTATAGCGTCGCTACCTTCTACCGTTTTCTGAACACCAAGCCACAAGGTAAATTCATTATCCGCCTCAGCCGTGATATCAACGCAATGATGAAAGGAGCAAAGCTCGTTGCCCAACAGCTCGAAGAATTACTTGGTATCAAATTTGGCGAAACGACCACGGATGGGCTGTTTTCTTTGCAATGGATCGGTTGTCTTGGTATGGATGATCAAGCTCCCGCCATGATGATCAACGAGGCAGTATTTTCCAATCTAACGCCAAACAAAATTCAACCAATTATCCAACAATGTATCGAGGCTACAGAAGCGCGTCGAACCATTACCAGCGATTTTGCACCTACTGTAACTAACGCTCTCACCTATGCACATCATCACACCAATGCAGGGATTAAAAATGCGCTGGGCATGACGCCAAAGCAAGTGATCGAGGAAATCACCAATGCCGGTTTATGCGGCCGCGGCGGTGCAGGTTTCCCAACTGGCCGTAAATGGCAACTGGCAGCAGACGCTAAAGGCGACATGAAATATATCATTTGTAATGCTGACGAGGGAGAACCCGGCACTTTCAAAGATCGCGTCATTCTTACTAAATTCGCCGATTTAGTCTTTGAAGGTATGACTATAGCGGCTTACGCTATTGGTGCCCGACATGGAATTATCTATCTGCGCGCCGAATATGCTTACCTTCAACCGCACCTGCAGCGGGTACTACAAAACAGATATGAGAGCGGATTGTTAGGTCAAAATATTCTGGGTAAAAATAATTTTGATTTCGATATCCGAATCCAGATGGGCGCTGGTGCCTATATCTGTGGCGAAGAAACTGCACTCATAGAATCATTAGAAGGGAATCGGGGCGAACCTCGCAACCGCCCGCCCTATCCCGTCGAAATTGGCCTCCACAGCCAGCCCACGGTATTAAACAATGTCGAAACCTTGGCAACAGCCAGCGTTATTTTTGGACACGGTGCAACATGGTTTTCCAGCATAGGAACCCCGCGATCTAAAGGTTTTAAACTGTTCAGCGTCTCTGGTGATTGTTCACGCCCAGGCCTGTATGAATTACCTTGGGGTGCGAGTGTTTCGGAACTGTTAGCGCTTGTGGGCGGAGAAAATGCCAAAGCCGTTCAGATCGGCGGTTATTCCGGAAGATTAGTGCCTTACACCGCCTTTAGCCGTCAGTTAGCTTACGAAGATCTTGGCCCTGGCAGTTCCGTCATTATCTATAGCTTCGCTCGAGATCTTATTGAAGTAGCAGAAAATTATCTGGAATTTTTTGTCGATGAATCGTGCGGGCAATGCACGCCATGTCGTGATGGCAATGTGGTTTTGCTTAACGGTGTCAGGGCTTTGCTAAATGGGCAATGTTCACGTCGCTATTGGGATGAATTGCTTAGCCTCAGTAAAACAATTCAACTGACATCGCGATGCGGTCTTGGTCAATCCAGCCCGAAAATATTGCTGGCGATCAATGAATATTTCCGCGACGAAATTGAGGCTCATTTATCTGCAGAAATAGTCGATGACAGCGTTCATATCGCTCAGCACGCAGAAAGGAGCACATAAATGTCTACCTCTACTGAAGCTGCTGGTGCTTCGACTGATAAGAATAGTGGATCTGCGGCAGAAAAACCGCAGGTTCAGCTCATTACTATTACGATCGACGCCACTGAAATCACAGTGCCATCAGGAACCACGATACTGGCTGCTGCCAAAATGGCGGGGCTGCATATTCCCACCTTATGTGATCACCCAGATCTAACCCCAATCGGTGCCTGTCGACTGTGTATGATCGAAATAGATGGCCAGCCAGGGCTGCAGATCGCCTGCACTTATCCGATCACCAAACCACTGAAAATCACGACGACAAGTGCCGCTATCCGTACCGCCCGACGTCACATTATTGATCTGTTATTAACTGACCATTACGGCCAGTGTTATACCTGTAAACGCAATAATAACTGTGAATTACAATGTTTAGCTGCGGAATATGGTATCGACCTGCTTCGTTTTGGCCAGACAGATTCACAAAAATACCCTATCGATTATTCGGGCTCTTTAGTGTTCGACATGAACAAATGCATACTCTGTCGTCGTTGTATGCGCGCCTGTAACGAACTGCAAAACGTTGGTTGCCTTACGATCTCCGGCCGCGGAGATCAATCCCGGATCGCTACTTTCGTTGACAAACCACTCGCGCTGTCTGCATGTATTGAATGCGGCCAATGCATTATTCGCTGCCCAACCGGGGCACTGACTGAAGTCGATCAAACTGATGAAGTCTGGGCGTTACTGGATGATCCAACCAAGCATGTGGTGATCCAAACTGCGCCGGCCCCCAGAGCGGCTATTGGTGAATGTTTTGGCTTAGAACCCGGCACGCCACTCACGTTTGAAATGAATACCGCGATCAAACGTATGGGGTTTGATGCGGTGTTTGATACTAATTTTTCTGCCGATCTGACCATTCTTGAGGAAGGAACCGAACTGCTGCTTCGTCTGCAACAAGCACTGGCTTACAAGAATCCTCAGGCAAATTTGCCTCTACTGACTAGCTGTTCACCCGGTTGGATCAAATACATCGAATACTTTTATCCCGACATGCTCGATCTGTTGTCGACAGCAAAAAGTCCGCAACAAATGTTTGGCACCATCATCAAAACCTATTACGCAGAAAAAAAAGGGCTTGATCCCAAAAATATCGTTTCAATAGCACTGATGCCCTGTACAGCCAAGAAATTCGAATGTAATCGCCCTGAGATGAAAGCCTCTGGTTTTCAGGATGTGGATTTTGCACTGACTACCCGAGAACTGGCGAAAATGATGCGCGAATCAGGTCTCGATCTGCCCAAACTCCCTAAAACGGTATTTGATGACCCTTTTGAAACACCCACCGGATCTGGCGTTATTTTTGGTGCTACAGGCGGCGTGATGGAAGCGGCCCTTCGCACTGTGATTGAACTGGTGACCAGTAAAAAGGTTGAGGACTTTTACGCACACGCCGATATCGTTCCTGTTCGGGGATTTGAAAGAATCCGTTTTCTTGAAATACCCATCACCGAAGTCGGCCCTGTTCCGGAATTGCTCCAGCATCTATTTTCCGATTTTGAATGGCTAAAAGGCGTTACGCTGCGAGTGGCGGTCGCACATGGCACAGTCAATATTCGCAAAGTCATGGAAGACATTAAAATTGGCGGTCTTTTCAGCAGCTGCCATTTTATAGAAATGATGGCCTGCCCCGGCGGTTGTCTCGGCGGTGGTGGGCAACCGATCCCAACCAGCCCGGAAATCCGAGCTAAGCGAGCAAAAGCAATTTACAACGAGGATGCCAGCTACGCGATCCGTAAATCGCATGAAAACCCGCAAGTGCTGCAGATCTATCGCGAGTTTCTAAAAGACGGGCCCTGCGGTCACAAAGCGCATGCGTTATTGCACACTACTTATACTCCTCGTAGTAAGCAGTAAATTATGGCTAATTTATCGATTAGTAATAAACAACAGAACATCGCTGCGATCGCGGCATTGGCCACACAAGGAGATTTAGATAATCCGGAAAAAAGCCTGAACACAGGGCTTGATGCAAAATTAACGATTAATGAAATAAAAGAAATTCTCATCCAACTGTATGCCCAGGGCGAGATCATGAACGTTTTCTAAGCAAATTCAGACGCTTTGACCTACAGATCGAATTGTGATCTTATACTTCCTTTTCTTGGGAGTCATCCATGCAGCTCGATGCTTTTTCTGAGTTCTTTT
>JAYSBB010000124.1:0-6454 GCA_041915645.1 Tolumonas sp. | reverse complement strand
GTTATCGAGGATAAATTACCGTCCGAAAAAGTGTTTAGGATTTAAGCAGCCAGCCAAGGTTTTTGAAGAAATGAGGCTAGCCGCTTAAATTGGAGAGTGTCGCACTTCGGACTTGAATTCGGGATTCTTCATCGAAAAAAACCAATTTTATGGAAAAAAAATGAAAGCCAGCCTAATTATACCCACTTATAATAGAGAAGATGCATTAGTAAATACAATCGAAAATTGTTTATCTCAGGATTTTAAAGATCTTGAGATAGTCGTTATTGACCAAACAAAGCAGCATCAAACAGACACAACAAAATATATTGAATCCATTAAAAAAAGAATTATATATATAACTGAAGACATTGCTGGATTGACCAGAGCAAGAAACATTGGGGCAAGAAATGCATCTGGCGATATATTAATTTTTATTGATGATGATGTTGTCTTAGATACTGACTTTGTGAGTCAGCATATTAAAAATTATACACTGAATAATGCAGATGCCGTCCAAGGTCGCATTATCGAAGATGATAGCGAACCTAAAAATAAACCTCAGTGGGTAGACAATAAAATCCGATTTAGTGGTAGCAATAATTGTATCTCTCATGGGAAAACTAACACATTAACTGGATGCAATTTTAGCGTAAAAAAAACAGCGTATTTAGATGTGGGCGGTTTCGATGAAAGATACACCAAATCATCCAACAATGAAGACTCTGACTTTGGGTTGAGGCTCTTCAAAAATAATTTCAACATCGTTTTCTCTCCTGAAGCAAAGTTAAAACATTTAAGGATCACAAGTGGTGGTGTTGACACCGGAATTGAGAGCCAAAAGTTATCACTTTCTTACTATTACTGTGAACTTTTATTCGCACGAAAACATTTCTCATATCCAGTCGTTCTCTACTATAAAGCTCGATTAATGTGGCGAGGAATCAAAGCTATTATAAAACTTGTCAAGTATGCTGATAAAAAAGCGTTAACCGCTCTAGACAATCAATTAAGTAACAAATAACTGTATGGAAAAATATTTAATTATCGGCCCATCCTGGGTCGGCGATATGGTGATGTCGCAAAGTCTCTATATCACCTTAAAAAAGCAGCAACCCGATATGGAACTCCATGTCATGGCACCACGCTGGTGTCTGCCTTTGCTGGCCCGTATGCCACAGGTCGATCAAGCCATCGAAATGCCGCTAAGCCATGGTGATTTCAAATTAACGGCTCGCTGGAGACTGGGGCGTGAGCTTAAAAAAAACCAGTATACTCAGGCTATTGTCTTACCCAATTCACTGAAATCAGCTCTGATCCCACTCTTTGCTCAAATACCTAAACGTACAGGCTGGAAAGGCGAAAGTCGGTATGGATTGCTGAACGACTTACGGAATAATAAAAAAGCATTCCCGTTGATGGTGCAACGTTACATCGCGTTGGCATTTGCTCGCCAGAAAATGCGCTCTGAAAAAGACATCCTTGAGATCCCTTATCCCGCATTACAGGTAGATAAAGCGCAGCAACATGCCGCAATGTCTCGATTAAGCGTTAACTTGGATAAACCAGTTCTGGGCCTCTGCCCAGGCGCTGAATTTGGGCCATCAAAACGCTGGCCAGAAGAGCATTATGCAGCGATAGCAAACCTATGGATTGCCGACGGTGGCGAAGTATGGATATTTGGCTCTCAAAAAGATCAACCGGTAGCCAACACTATTCGACAAAATCTGCCCGCAGAGTTGCAAACGCATTGTCATTTATTAGCTGGAAACACCAGTCTGACTGAAGCCATTGATCTCTTGGCTGCTTGTACAAAAGTAGTGAGTAATGATTCTGGTCTGATGCATATTGCCGCGGCAGTGAACACACCGCTAGTTGCCGTTTATGGCTCTACATCGCCAGGCTACACACCGCCGCTCAGCCAAAAGGTGCAAATAGTACATACTGACATAGAGTGCCGACCTTGTTTTAAACGGGAATGTCCATACGGCCATCTTAAATGTCTAAAGGAACTACATCCCAATCAAGTTTGGCAAGCATTATCGACGCTTAAATAGATCATTGAACGGATAACAATAGGTCTAATTTACTCAAGCCTTTGTTATCCGGCATTGTTTATCAATCAATGCGGAAACAACTGGAATAACATGTTGCGGTGTCAATTGACGAAATAATTCCTGATCAGATCCATCACGTTTTAATGTTGGTAACAGCTGCTGTTTTTGCTGTTCACCCAACACATCCCATACATCAATTGCTTGAAAACGTGGATGGTTAAGCGGATTGGCGATGCTCTTGGCTCCTGTCGGTGCCACTATAGTCAGTAATGGGATATCCAGTGCCTGCGCAATATGTCGGGGCCCGGTGTCGTTACCAACAAACAGCTGGCAATGACTCAGTAATCCGGCCAACTCCCTGATAGAAGCCGTATCAATACGATCAAATACCATGGCTTGTAAATGAGCAGGTAATAAGTGACGTAATTGACAGTTATAGTCTCGCTCATTCGGTGCTGCATACACCAAAATCTGCGCACCGTACTGCTCAATCAGCCATTGCGCTAGTTGAGCAAAATAATCGATGGGCCAGCGTTTATAGCTCCCCAAAGAATTAACACCTAATGCAATCAGTGGGCGTTGCAGGTCAATGCCGGCAGCTGATAGTGTTTTCTTCGCCAGCTCCTTCTCAATATCTGACAACCAGAGATGATAATTGCGATCTTCTTTCGCCAGCTTAAGCGGTTTCAATAATGAAAACCGATCATCCAGCATAGAACAATTACCTTGATGTTCGGTATCCAAACCAAAACGAACAACCCGGTTATGTCCTAACCGCCATGGAAAAGAATCAAAACCAATGCGCGTCTTAGCACCACTGAACAAACAGGTCAGTAATCCAATCATTTGTCCCTGGCTATTAATGACGACATCATAGTGCTGCTGACGTAATTGCATCATCAAGCGCCAAAGATAACGCCAGTTATTACGCTGTGATTTATCAATGATGATCAACTTATCAATATAGGGATCACCTTGTGCCATTCCAGCACAATAATCCATCACCAGATAATGCACTTCGCTGGTGGGATCATTCTTCTTTAAATTATCGCACAGTGCCGTAGATACCAATACATCACCGATTTGTTTGGTCTGCACTACCAAATATCTCACAACACTGATCCCTTTACTGCTGTCTTTATAAAAAACACAAATGCACGTTAAACGGCGATTGTGACATGTTTATGTAAAAAAGTGCCTACTCGGTAGACTAAAGATAAGAAAAAACAGAGGTGAATCACGCAGATATCTTTTACAGAGAAGTGTTTCATATCTGGTTTGTTGTTTTACAATTTTTATCGTGATCCGCATAATACGCCATCGTTAATTTGTTCAGTCCAGCTATGCCTCTTTTTTCTGTGCCACCGAAAACCCTGTGCCTGATCCGTCTTTCTGCCATTGGCGACTGTGTTCATGCTGTTGCGATGGTGCAAGCCATCCAACGTCAGTGGCCGCAGACCCGTATTGTCTGGATCATGGGCAAATTAGAAGCACAATTACTGAGTGATCTACCCGGTATTGATGTGATCCCGTTTGATAAAAAAGCAGGTTTTCGCGGATATTGGCAAATCTGGCGCCAACTACGACATATCCGGTTTGATGCCTTATTGCATATGCAAAGTGCATTACGCGCCAGTTTATTGCGATTGGGGATCAGAACCAAAACCGTGTTAGGTTTTGATCAACAACGTGCAGGTGATGGCCAGCAATATTTCACCAATTACAAAGTAAAATCGCCTGAATCCCTTCATGTGCTTGATGGTTTTATGGCTTTTGCAAAAGAGCTGGGTATTCGTGATCTGACACCTAAATGGTTTATCCCTACCTCAGACATCGATGATGATTGGGCTCGAAAACAAATTAATGGCAAACCAACCCTGCTGATTAGCCCCGCTGCAAGTAAAGCATTTAAAAACTGGACGACGGCCGGTTATGCCGCACTTGCAGACCATGCAGCCAACAAAGGTCTGCAAGTTTTCCTGTGCGGTGGACCAAGTGCAGCCGAGCAAGTCATGGCGCAAGAAATAATCAGCCAATGCAAAAATACACCGCGGAATTTGATTGGAAAAACCAATCTAAAACAGCTAATGGCACTCATAAAGCAATCTCATCTGGTCTTAGCACCCGATACTGGCCCCACACATATGGCAACCGCAGCAGGAGTGCCAGTGCTTGGTTTATATGCGCATCATAATCCACAACGTACTGGTCCTTATCACTGCCGGCAGTATGTCGTCAGTGTTTATGAAAAACTCATCACGCAACAAACTGGTAGGTCACTGTCTGAATTGGCTTGGCGTACCCGCCTCAAAGATGATCAAGCTATGCAACAAATCAGCATTGAACAGGTTAAAGTTGCGTTTGATACGCTACTTGGCGATTATCCACTAGCAGACGAGACCAAGCATGACTAACGCAACGATTGCCGCTGTATTAATTGTCAAAAATGAAGGGGAAAATCTGCGCGCCTGTTTACAATCAGTTGCAGGATGGGTGGATGAAATTATTATTCTCGACTCCGGCAGCAGCGATAACACCGCAGAAATTGCCGCTGAATTTAATGCCCGCTATGACATAGAGCCAATCTGGCAAGGTTATGGCCGCCAACGCCAAATGGCTCAGCAACGCGTCACCGCCGATTGGTGCTTCTGGCTAGATGCCGACGAACGAGTCACACCTGAACTACAACAAAGCATCAAAGCCGTCTTACAACAGCCAGATCGTAATACAGCCTATACCATCCCCCGACTGAACTGGGTTTTTGGTCGTTATATTCGTCATTGCGGCTGGTATCCAGATCGCGTGATCCGTTTATATCCGACCAAATTAACCAGCTACAACGCAGCATTAGTGCATGAAAAAGTAGAGATTACTGCCAGTATGCAGCTTCAGCCTTTACAGGGTGATCTGGTACATATCCCTTACAAAGATTTGGAACATTATCTGGTGAAATCAGCTCGGTATGCAAAAGCATGGGCCGATGGTAGAGAGGCCAAGGGAAAAAGTACCAGTTTATTACAAGGTATACTGCATGCTCTTGGCTGTTTTAGCCGGATGTATATCCTACGGGCGGGTTTTCTCGATGGTAAAGCAGGCTTTTTACTTTCCGTCTTATCAGCACACTCCACTTTTGTGAAATATGCTGATCTGTGGTTACGCAATCAAAATAAACAGAGCAAATAATGTTTACCGCCAGCAGAAGTTAATGCATCCAGCCACACCACCAAAGTCGGATGGCATCGGCACATTGAGGCATATTCAACAGCCCCATATTCTGTTCACTGAACTCACCTTCTGGCGGAGAAAAAGCTAAGTGACGCCCTTCGCTATTCAATGGCCGCCAACGCAGAGGTGTCGCAGAACGGCGTTGGGGAAAAAAACCAACCGTTGGAACATCCAGCGCAGAAGCCATGTGCAATGGCCCGGTACTGCCAGCAATAAACAATTCTGCATTCGCCAATACCTGAGCAAAACGAACTAAACCATCACGAGAAACATAAACTGTAACTGGAACAGCCATATTTCGTAGCAGTTCTGCTAATTCATTGGTCTTTTCTTCTTCCCCTGGGCCTGCAGTTAACAAAAAATGGCATTCAGGATGATATTTATATAAACAAACAACCAGTTCAGCATATTGCGCCACTGATAAATTATTCGCCGACCCACCACTACCGCAATGCACCATAACCCACGATGATGTGGCTACGATATTTAATGCCTGAGCGGTTTCCAAGCGAACTTGTGATAATAACTCTCTTGGAAAAACTAAATATGGAGCTTCAGGCTCAACAATATTCCATTGATGATCAGCTAAAAAAAGACGAATCAGGTCAAGATTGTACTGATATTCTGGCTTTTCTGAGTGAGATCGTCGCTGTATCAAACGATGATTGTAAAAAAGTTGAGCCAACTTCGTTGCGGGAGCCAAACGGTAAGGAATTTTAGCTCGCCATAATAACCAACCAATTCGTCCGGTTGAAAATAGTGTAATAGCCGCGTCAAATTGACCTTTAATCTGTGTCAATAACAACGTTTGCTGTTCTTTAGATGCGTTCTTTCCCGGATCAACGATAACGCTATCAATCCAAGGACATAAGTGTGCTAACGGAGCAGTATAATTAGGAACTAAAGCCGTGATATGGCAATCACAAGACTGCTTTAACATAGCAAAACTGGGCCAAGCCAGCATAAAATCGCCAATCTTATCATTTCGCACGACCAGTATTCGCATATCTGCTCCTGTAGCCCGCATAGCAAAAAGCCCTGAGCGGTTGCTCAGGGCTTCTATTTGTTGGCGGAGTGGACGGGACTCGAACCCGCGACCCCCGGCGTGACAGGCCGGTATTCTAACCGACTGAACTACCACTCCGCACTTTTCTCTCTATGCTCGCTCAACTGTTGTCACCCAGTCAAGGTCC
>JAYSBB010000123.1:0-6484 GCA_041915645.1 Tolumonas sp. | reverse complement strand
TTGAAATCATTCACCATCGACACGGTTTTGCCAAAGGTGGTTTCATCGTGGCAACGCGACATCAAAATGCGTTCGGCACCAAACATCTCCGGCACTTCGGTTAGCACGCTGGTACCACCATGCTGGATCACGTAATCCGAAAACTGACCTAGTAACGGGTTGGCGGTAATGCCGGAAAAACCATCCGAACCGCCACATTCCAGTCCGAATTTCAGCTCGCTGATCAAACCCGGTGTGCGGGTGTCTTGCTGCATCACGGCCAGCAATTCTTGCAGCAGTTCAACACCGGTGGCGACTTCATCATCATGTTGCTGACAGACCATGAACCGCACGCGCTCGGCATCAAATTCACCTAAGATCTCTTTGAAGGCAGCAATTTGGTTGTTTTCACAACCTAAGCCAACCACCAGAACCCCGCCGGCATTGGGGTGACGGACCATATTCTGCAGTATGGTGCGGGTGTTCTGGTGGTCTTGGCCTAGCTGGGAGCAGCCATATTGATGGCTGAAAAGATGGATACCGTCGATGGCTGACAGATCGCATTCGCGCTGTATCTGTTGCTGCATCTGTTTGGCCAGCGCATTCACACAACCGACTGTGGGTAAAATCCATAACTCATTACGAATACCTACCTCGCCATTTTTACGACGATAGATCTGCACTTCGCGATCGGCAGGTTGTGGCGGTAAGGCCATGAAATCCGGTTGATATTGATACTCATCCAGATCGTTCAAATTGGTGGCGATGTTGTGATGGTGCACATGCTCACCGATTGCAATATCATTACGGGCATGACCGATAGGCAGGCCATATTTGATCACCTGCGCTTGCGCGGGTAAATCACGCAGCGCCAGTTTATGCCCGCGCGCAATAAAGCCACGCAGGGTGATCGGCACGCCATCCACATCAATGCTCTGACCTTCGGTGAGGTCAGCCAAGGCCACCGCGACATTATCGGTAGCATGTATTTTTATAACGTCCTGCATGATGAGACCTCAGCTGCAAACGGTCAGCGCGGCGCGCATACCTTGTGAACGGATCCGCATCAGATGCAGACAAACCGCTTCCACCAGCCCTTTCACACGGGTCAGATCTTCCCCCCAGTGACTTTCTAGGCTCAGTGTTTGCTTCACCAGATCGGCCAGCGTGATGGTTCCTGCGTCAACTGCCGGCCACAGCGCGGCAAAATGTTCCAGCCAGTGGGCATCGTCTTGCAATGGGTAGCTTTCGTCGCCCCGTTTGCCTTGATAAAAGGCTAGTAGGGCTGCCAGTGCCAAGGTCAGGCGAACCGGCAGACGGCCGGTGCGATCTTGATAAGTCAGCAGTTGTGGCAGAATACGGGTTTTGTATTTGGTCATGCCATTCAGCGCAATCGACAACAGTTGATGTTTGATGAACGGATTGCGGAAACGCGCCAATACCGCATGCGAGAATGACTCCAGCTCGTCGCGTGGCAGATCCAACGTCGGCACGATCTCGTCGAAAATGGCTTTTTCCACAAACTGGCTTAATTGCGCGTCTTGCAGCGTTTCACCCACTGTGTCGATGCCCGCTAAAAACGCAACCGGCACCAGCGCGGTGTGTGCGCCATTCAAAATAGCCACTTTGCGCTCTTTGTACGGTTTGATGTCTTCGACAATGCGAATGTTCATCGGTTTGTCGGCTGGTAATTGGTCGAGACACAATGCTTCTTTCAACCACTGCGGCCCTTGGATCACAAACAGATAGAAATACTCCGCGGTATCCACGAACTGATCTTGATAACCAAACTCTGCTTGCAACGCCGCGTGTTCATCGCGCGGGAAACCGGTGACGATGCGATCGACCAGTGTCGAGCAGAAGGTGTTGTACTGACCCAACCAGTTGCTGAATGCCAGCGGCAATTTCCACTCCACGGCATAACGCTGCACCAGCGCTTGCAAGGCATCACCGTTATAGTCAATCAGCTCACAAGGCAGAATGATCCAGCCTTTATCCGCAGCACCATTAAAATGTTGGAAACGTTCAAACAGCAAACGCGTCAGTTTGGCGGGAAAGCTGCTCGGTGGCGCATCGGTCAGTTTGTCATCGGCGACATAGGTGATGCCGGCTTCGGTGGTGTTCGAAAACACAAAACGAATGTCAGGGTTACGCGCCAGTGCCAACACCTCATCAAACTGCTGGTAGCAGTTCAGCTCACGATTAACCGAACGAATGAGTCGAGTGTGACGCACCGCTTCACCCGCTTCGTTCAGGCCACGAATGACAGTGGTATATAAGCCATCTTGCGTGCTTAAGCTGGGTGGAAACGCGCTATCAATCGGGCGAATGATAGTAATGCCGGCATTCAGGCTGGTGTGTTCATTCAGCAGGTCGATCTGCCAATCGACAAAGGCGCGCAGAAAATTCCCTTCGCCGAATTGAATAATTTTTTCCGGATACGCGTTACCGGGAAATTGCTGGCGGTTTAAAGCATGCATTTGTGTCTCCTCAACGCAGGAGCCTCGCTCCCACGTCGTTATCTGTGAATTAGATTATTTCAGTGCAATACCGAAGTAGTTTTTCGCATTGTTAAAGCAGATGTTTTGCACCATCTCGCCCAATAATTTGAGGTCTGCCGGTGCTTCGCCATCGGCGACCCAGCGACCCAGCATGCGGCACAACACGCGACGGAAATATTCGTGACGGGTGTAAGAGAGGAAGCTGCGGCTGTCGGTCAGCATGCCCACAAAACGGCTCAGCAAACCGAGTTGTGCCAGCTGGATCATCTGGCGCTCCATGCCATCTTTCTGATCGTTAAACCACCAGCCGGAGCCGAATTGCATCTTGCCGGGAATACCATCGCCTTGGAAATTACCCAGCATGGTCGCCAGCACTTCGTTATCGCGTGGGTTCAGGCAATACAAAATGGTTTTCGGTAACTGATTATGGCGATCTTGCGCGTCGAGCAGACGTGACAAGGGGGCGGCGACCAGACCATCATTGATGGAGTCAAAACCGGTGTCTGGGCCCAGCTCCAGCAGGCGACGGCTATTGTTGTTGCGCAGTGCACCGATGTGATATTGCTGCACCCAGCCACGTTGTTTGTACTCTTTGGCGAGGAACAGCAGCACGGCAGTTTTGAAGGCGGCCACCTGTTCGATGCTCAATTCGTTACCCTGACGACGGGCTTGTAACATGGCCGTCAGTTCGGCATCAGAGGCTTCACCAAATAACACCACATCCAGGGCGTGGTCAGCAATTTTGCAGCCGTGTTGTGCAAAATGATCTAAACGCAGTGTCAGCGCCTGTGTTAAATCCGCAAATGAATCAATGGCAACATCAGCGGCAGTTTCTAACGTAGTGATGTAATCAGCAAAGGTTGGCGCTTCAATATTGAAGGCTTTATCCGGGCGCCAGCTTGGTGTGACCACGATATTGAATGCTTTATCGGCAGCAATTTTGGCGTGATGAGATAAGTCATCAATCGGGTCATCGGTGGTGGCGACCAATTTCACGTTCATTTGCTGCATGATGCCGCGAGCTGAAAATTCCGGTTGCGCCAGCTTTTCGTTACAGAAATCCCACACCTGTTTTTCGGTGGTCGGCGAGAGTTGTACGTTGTTTAAACCAAACGGACGGCGCAGTTCAAGATGGGTCCAGTGATACAGCGGGTTGCCAATGGTGTGCGGCACAGTGGCGGCATAGGCCTGAAATTTTTCATAGTCGCTCGCATCACCAGTACAGAAACGTTCATCGGCGCCGTTGGAGCGCATCGCGCGCCATTTATAGTGATCACCTTTCAACCAGATGTCATACAGGTTTTTAAACTGATAATTTTCGGCGATCAATTGCGGTGGCAAATGGCAATGGAAGTCAAAAATCGGCTGTTCTGCAGCAAAATCGTGATACAGCTGCCGGGAAAAATCGGTATCCAGTAAAAAATCTTCAGTCAAAAACGCAGTCATAGCTTACTCCGGTTCAAATAGTGCGGCAGTGATCCATACATGAACTGACAGGGCGTGAACACGAGTTAGTCATTATGTCTCGCACAACGCAAGATGTTATACCAATTATTATAATGATCCATGCAGTTGTCTATCTGGAATGGCTATTTTTTGCAGTGCCTGTCACACAAATTCAGTATTGAATGCCGTTGTGGCGGCTTATTGTGATGGTTGTCGCATATTTTATAGGGTGATCTGCTAAAACTTAGATCAGGCTCACCGTTCTTTGTTGTTATACCAATTATGATCATCCTGTCATAACAGAGTGATGTTTTTGCATGAAGTAGTGATAACTATGTTGTTCTTATCATCTAGCTCATGACTTAACGGTGAATTATCAGAGGACAAGGATATGAATCTATCGACCAATACGGTTGGTGAAACAAGCAGCAACATGGCTAAACGAAAAATTGTCGGCCTGCGATGGTGGATCATCGGTGTGGTAATGTTAGGCACCATCCTGAACTACCTGACTCGATCATCATTATCGGCTGCCGCACCGACGCTGAAACAAGAATTAAGCATTACTGTTGAACAATATTCCTACGTGGTAGCAGCGTTTCAAGCTTGTTATACCGTGATGCAGCCGATTGCCGGATTTATTCTTGATTCCATCGGCGTCAAAATTGGTCTGGCCATTTTTTGCGTAGCGTGGTCGGTCACCAATATGTTGCATGGTTTTGCTGGTAGCTGGCAGTCACTGGCGTTTTTCCGTGGTCTGATGGGGATGGCAGAAGCCGCGGTTATACCGGCGGGCTTAAAAGCGGTGACGGAATGGTTCCCGGCCAAAGAGCGTTCGATTGCCACCGGTTGGTTTAATATCGGCTCCTCGATTGGCGGCATGATGGCACCACCGCTGGTTATTGCTTGTATTACCTATTACAACTGGCAAACCGCATTTATTGTGACCGGTGCATTGGGTTTCTTCTGGGTGGCATTGTGGCTAATGTTCTTCCGCTCACCAGCCGAGCACCCACAAATCACCGATGAAGAAAAACAATACATTCTGGATGGCCAAGAAGCATCGCATAAAAACGATACCTCAAAACCATCGGTTAAACAGATCATCCGTCGCAGAGAGTTCTGGGCCATTGCGATCCCTAAATTCCTGGCTGAACCGGCTTGGCAGACCTTTAACTTCTGGATCCCGCTGTATTTAAGCACCGTTCGCCACATGGATCTGAAGTCCATCGCGATGTTTGCCTGGATCCCATTCCTGGCGGCCGATATGGGCTGTATCGTGGGCGGTTACCTGTCACCACTGATGATCAAATATTTCAAAGTTTCATTACTGACCAGCCGTAAATTGGTTGTCGTAACCGGAGCTACTTGTATGCTGGCGCCTGCGGCGATTGGTATGGTAGCAAGCCCTTATGCGGCAATTGCGCTGTTCTGCGTGGGTACATTTGCGCACCAGACTATTTCCGGTTCGCTGATCACCATGTCATCCGATGTGTTCCCGCGTAACTCGGTGGGCACCGCGAATGGTTTGACCGGCATGGCTGGTTATCTGGGCGCGACCATCTTCTCGTTTATCGTGGGGATCGTGGCGAGCAAAATTGGTTATGACCCGCTGTTTGTCTGTTTATCGCTGTTTGATATCGTTGGTGCCATCGTAGTTTGTATGATGCTGAAACAATCCGCGATGCCAGCTCAGCCAACCGCGAAGGCAACTACGGTATAAAATTTAAACTGAATATGACCGAATCGAAGTATTTCGTTTCAATCTAAAAAGACAGAACCTGTTATTGGTATAACAGGTTCTGTCTTTTCCGCTATACTGGCGGCAAAGCCCTGAATAGGATGTTGTGATGGAATCTTTTGAAGCGAGTCGCTTATACCAGAAGGTAGCCAGCGAATTAAAACAGCAGATCAAGAGTGGTCAGTATGTGGTCGGTGATCGTCTGCCGGCAGAGCGTCTGATTGCCGAAGCCATGGCTGTCAGCCGGACGGTGGTTCGTGAAGCCATCATCATGCTGGAAGTCGAAGGCATGGTGGATGTGCGCAAAGGCTCGGGGATCCATGTGATTGGTGTGGAACCGCGTTATCAGCCGGCGGTGAGTGAACAGGATGATGAATTCCTCACTGCGGGTCCGTTTGAGCTGTTACAGGCGCGGCAGTTACTGGAAAGTAATATCGCGGAATTTGCGGCTACTCAGGTGACCAAACAAGACATCATGGCGTTACTGGCGATTCAGGAAACGGCCCAAAAAGAAGATCGGGCGCGTGATTCGCAGTGGGACAAAGAATTCCATATTCAGGTTGCTAAGGCGACTCAAAACTCGGTCTTGGTGACGCTAGTCGAAAAAGTCTGGCAGCAACGGGAACAGAACCCATACTGGCGCAAACTGCATGAACACATCGACGATAAAGCGATGGAAAGCTGGTGTGAAGACCATGAGCAGATCTTAAAAGCCCTGATGCGTAAAGATCCGAAAGCCGCCAAACTGGCGATGTGGCAACATCTGGAAAATACCAAACAGATGCTGTTTCAGGCGACCACGACCGATGATGATTAG
>JAYSBB010000122.1:0-6529 GCA_041915645.1 Tolumonas sp. | reverse complement strand
TTGCACCATCCAGCGCCGCCGCTTCTTCCAGCGAGCCGTCGATGGTTTCGAAATAACCTTTGATGGTCCAGACATGCAACGCAATGCCGCCCAGATAAGCAAACACCAGCCCGCCATGCGTGTTCAGCCCCAGAAACGGAATGTATTGTCCGATCCGGTCAAACAACGCATACAACGCCACCAGTGACAGCACCGCCGGGAACATCTGGAAAATCAGCATCCCTTTCAGCAATGAACTCTTGCCACGGAACTTCATGCGGGCAAACGCATACGCACAGGTGGTCGATAATGCCACGATACCGGTCGCGGTAATGGTGGCGACTTTCACCGAGTTCCACAGCCACAACAGCACCGGGAACGGTGGTGGCGTCACCGAGCCGTCCGGATTAGTAACGCTAAAACCCAGTGCCAGCTTCCAGTGTTCCAATGACGGATGTGACGGGATCAGCTCGCCAGTAGCGAAGTTGCCGCTGCGCAGCGAAATCGCCACCACCATCAGTAACGGGAACATGATCAGTCCAATAAACACCCACAGACTAAGATGAGCGGCCCACAGGCGATAACGCAATGCTTTAGTTTGTACGATAGCCATAACAGCCGCTCCTTATTGTTCCAGACTCAGTTTGCTGGCTTTCAGGTTCAGAATTGCTAATCCACCTACCAGCAGGAAAATCAACGTGGCAATCGCCGCCGCCAGACCGAAGTCTTGTCCACCGCCGCCTTCGAAGGCAATACGGTAGGTATAACTGACCAACAGATCGGTATTACCGGCTGGCGTACTGGTACCAAGCATGTTCGGGCCACCGTTGGTCAACAACTGGATCAACACGAAGTTATTGAAGTTGAAGGCAAAACAAGCAATCAGCAACGGAGTCAGCGGTTTGATCAATAACGGTAACGTGATACGGAAGAAGTTCTGCAACGGGGTTGCCCCATCCAATGCCGACGCTTCATACAAATCATCCGGGATCGCTTTCAGAAGCCCCATACACAGGATCATCATGTACGGATAACCCAGCCAGACGTTGACGATCAGGATCATCGCTTTTGCCAGCAGCGGGTTGGTAAACCAGGTCGGTTTAATGCCGAGCAGCTGTTCCAGCACCAGATTGATTTCACCAAAACTTTGGTTGAACAAGCCTTTAAAAATCAGGATCGAGATAAACCCCGGCACCGCATACGGTAAAATCAACAGTAAACGGTAGGTGGCTTTGCCGCGCAATGGCTGCCATTGCACCAGACAGGCCAGCACCATGCCGATTGCCAGCGTGAATAACACCGTCAGGCCGGAAAACAGCACCGTCCAGATGAAGATCTTGATAAACGGCTGCTGAATACCCTTGTCTTGCAGCACGCGCAGGAAGTTATCCCAGCCAATGTTCACGGTGTAACCGGGGCTCATCGCCGAATCAGGCACCCACGCGCCTTTGGCATCGACTGCCTGATAGAAACCGGTCTGATCGTTGGGCTGATACAGCTGTCCGGTCTGGTTATTCAGCAGACCACGACCGTCATTTTGCAGTGCATATAACGGCCGTGTTGCTGAGAACTGACGTAATGAACTCATCACCAGTTCGCTGCCATCCGGCAGAACTGCGGTCAGCTGGCCCAGCGCCTGACGGTTTTTGGTGATCACCCGCAACGGGGCTTTTTCCGCTTCCACCAACGAGCTCTGCGTTTCCATTTTCAGCCGCTTCGGCTGGTTATCCAGCATAAACGGCGCGGATAACAGGATCTGGTTACTCTCCGGATCTTGCAGTTGTAACTGCCAATGGCCATCACTGCCCAGCAGGGTAAAATTCAGCGTATCACCACTTTGAAACGAACGTTGCAGCAACACTGATTGTGCCCGCTCAAAGCTCAGTTGATGTGCAGCACTGTAGTTGGTAAACGCAATGCCGGTGGTACAAAACAACGGAAACAACACAAACAGCCCCATGCCCACCAGCCCCGGGTAGACATAGCGCCACGAATAGGCTTTTTTGCTGGCAAACAGATATAACCCTGTACCAACCAGCAACAGCGTCAGCATGGCAAACAGATATTCGCGTTGCGCGTACATCTGCACAATTAAGTAACCGTTCAGCACGGCCACCAAGCCAAGTAACGAACGGGAAAAGATCGCGCTGCGCCACCACTTCTGATTCTGTGGCAGGCGCGGCGGAGTGGTATGGGCAACCGATAACTGCATGAGGCACTCCGTCTGATTACAACTGAGGGCGGCAACCCGCCCTCTTATTCTGACTACGACGAGCGGGGTATTACTTCGTCATTTGTTTGGCAACTTCGTCCAGTGCGGCTTTCACCGGCTGGCGACCTGTGGTCGCATTGACAATGGCGTTTTTCTCTGCATACCAGAACGCGGTCATCTGCGGGATGTTTGGCATGATTTCACCTTCACGCGCATTCGCCATGGTCGCAGCGATACGCGGGTCCGCTTCCAGTTTCTTCTGATAAGACATCAGCGAAACCGCACCCAATGGTTTGTCTTTGTTGACAGAAGCCAGACCATCGTCAGTCAGCAGGTAGTTTTCCAGGAACTCAGCCGCCAGATCTTTATTCGGGCTGGCCGCGTTAATACCAGCGGTCAACACACCGACAAAGGCTTTCGACATTTTGCCTTTAAAGGTTGGCAACTGCGCGACACCATAGTTGATACCGCTCTTATCGGAGTTGCTCCACGCCCACGGACCATTGATGGTCATCGCGGTTTCGCCTTTATTGAAGGCGGCATCAGCAATCGAGTAATCCACATCTGCCGAGATATGTTTGTTTTTGATTAAATCGACTATGAATTGCAGGCTGGCTTGCGCACCGGCATTGTTCACGCCGACATTTTTCGCATCATAGCCTTCTGGGGTGGCTTTGAAGGCATAACCACCGGCTGCTGCCAGCAATGGCCAGGAGAAGTACGGCTCTTGCAGGTTCCACATGATGGCGCTCTTACCTTTGGCGCGTAACTCTTTATCTAACGCTGGAATTTCTTCCCAGCTCTTCGGCGGCGTCTTGATCAAGTCTTTGTTATAAATCAGCGATAATGCTTCAACGGCGACCGGATAACCGATCAGCTTGCCGTTAAAACGTACCGCATCCCAGGTGAACGGGAACATTTTGTCTTTCAATGCTTTGGATGGATGCACTTCGGTCAGCAAACCGGATTGCGCGTAACCACCAAAACGGTCGTGAGCCCAGAACACGATATCCGGACCATCGCCAGACGCGGCCACTTGCGGATATTTCTCTTCCATCTTGTCCGGATGTTCCACCAGCACCTGTACGCCGGTGTCTTTTTCAAATTTTTTGCCGACTTCCGCCAGACCGTTATAACCTTTATCACCATTGATCCAGATAACCAGTTTCCCTTCCTGCAATTTGGCCATCGCCGGAGCAGAAATTACGAGAGCTGCTAATGCGGTCAGCGCCAGATTTTTTATCTTTTTCATTGTCACATCCTTCTTGAATGGCATAACGAAGCTGTTAGATAGTCCGGAGAAAAGGGGGATAACTGAGACAACACAGAAACTGCATCGACCTTCTTTTCCGGCAACGGTACACAGTCTGCAGTGGCGTAGCGACACTGGCCTCCTCCTCCCTTCTACGCCCCTCCCCCTGATTTGTGTGAGCCAGCCTGCACAATCATAGGTTTTGTGCGCTGGCGCAACAAAATCACCTGCTCAGTTTGCGGTAAACCTCACACATTTTCTGCTATTTCAAGGTTTAATCGGCCACTCCACCAATCCGCCGACTAACCTCCTCCACCCGCCTCATCCCCCTCGAAAAACTTTTTTTTGGATGATTTACGCCTCGTCAACCCCGCGCACTATGAGCACCAGTCAGTAATCCGGAACAGACAATCCGGGACATTCGGTGGTAAGGAGTAATTCATGGCGGGCGTGACACTACATAACGTAAGCAAAACCTACGGGGATGTGGCGATTTCCAAAGACATCAATCTGGAGATCCATAACGGCGAATTTGTGGTCTTTATCGGTCCGTCCGGCTGCGGTAAATCGACGCTGCTGCGCATGATCGCCGGCTTAGAAGACATTACCGCCGGTGATTTGATGATCGGCGAGAAACGCATGAACGATGTGCCACCAGCGGAACGTGGTGTCGGCATGGTGTTTCAATCGTATGCGCTCTATCCGCACCTCTCGGTGGCCGACAACATGTCATTTGGCCTGAAACTGGCCGGCGCCGATAAACCGCAAATCCAGCAACGCGTCAATCACGCCTCGGAAGTGCTGCAGCTGGCGCATCTGCTCGATCGTAAACCGAAAGCCTTATCCGGCGGTCAGCGTCAGCGCGTCGCCATTGGCCGCACGCTGGTGGCTGAACCGCAAGTGTTCCTGCTCGATGAACCACTGTCAAACCTCGATGCCGGCCTGCGCGTGCAGATGCGCATCGAAATTGCCCGCCTGCATAAACGGCTGCGCAGCACCATGATTTACGTCACCCACGATCAGGTCGAAGCGATGACACTGGCCGACAAGATCGTGGTGCTGGAAGGCGGCCGCATTGCACAGGTTGGTAAACCACTCGAGCTGTATCACTATCCGGCCAACCGGTTTGTCGCCGGCTTTATCGGCTCACCAAAAATGAACTTCCTCCCGGTGAGAGTACATGCCACCGAGGCCGAACGCGTGCAGGTAGAACTGCCGGATGAACAGCTGTTATGGCTGCAGGTCGATGGCCGCGACCTGCAAGTTGGCAGCATGCTGTCACTTGGTATTCGCCCGGAACATCTGCTGCCCGGTGACGAAGCCGAATACCGCCTGCGCGGCGAAATCAGCGTGGTCGAACAGCTGGGCAATGAAACCCAGATCCACGTGCAAATGCCCACTATTCAGCAAAATCTGGTCTATCGCCACAACGACGTCGCACTGGTCGAGGAAGGCTCGATGATTGAAATTGGCCTGCCCGTCCATCGCTGTCATCTGTTCCGGGAGGATGGCACCGCCTGCCGTCGTCTGCATAAAGAATTGGGCGTCTAGCCCTTACCTGACCCGGAACCCTCACGATCCCCCGGGTCAATCTCAACGCCAAGTGCAAGGAGAAAAACAACAATGATGCATCATCTGCAAAAACTACCGCTGGCGCTGGCCATCGGCGCAGTATTGAGCTCAGCGTCAGCGATGGCTGTCGATTTCCACGGTTATGCCCGTTCCGGTATCGGTTGGACCAACAACGGTGGCGAACAGCAGTGCCACAAACTGGCCGGTGCCGGTTCCAAATATCGTCTGGGCAATGAATGTGAAACCTATGCCGAGCTGAAACTGGGTCAGGATCTGTATAAAGAAAATGATCAGGTTTTCGCGCTCGATACCAACGTGGCTTACTCCGTTTCTCAACAAAATGACTGGGAATCAACCACCCCGGCATTTCGTGAAATGAATGTACAGGGTAAAAACCTGATCGCGGCATTGCCGGGTGCCAATCTGTGGGCCGGTAAACGCTTCTATCAACGCCATGACGTTCACATGAACGACTTCTACTACTGGGATGTGTCTGGCCCAGGTGCCGGTCTGGAAAACGTCGATCTCGGCTTCGGCAAACTGTCTGCAGCAGTCACCCGGGATACCGAAGCCGGCGGTTCAGCTGCTTTTGGCTCTAAAACTGAATACTACCTTGATCCGGCTGATGGCGCGGTAAAAACCAAAACCGTTAGCAATAAAGCAGATATCAACAACGATATATTCGATCTGCGTTTGGCTAGCCTAGCAACCAATCCGAACGGTACTCTGGAGCTAGGGGTTGACTATGGTCATGCTAATCCAGCGGATGGTATTGATTTAGTTGATGGCGCATCTAAAAATGGTGCCATGTTCACGGCTGAACACACGCAAAGTGTGATGAATGGTTTCAATAAATTCGTCGTGCAATATGCGACTGATTCAATGACCTCGTGGAATAACGGTCACGCCCAAGGTTCGTCGGTTGATAATAATGGCAGCATGGTACGCATTATCGATCACGGCGCTATCAGCCTGAATGACAAATGGGAAATGATGTACGTTGGTTTGTATCAGAAAACCGATCTGGATAACGCCAATGGCAGCACCTGGTACAGTGCGGGGATCCGTCCAATGTATAAATGGACGCCGATCATGAGTACCTTACTGGAAACTGGTTTTGACCACGTTAAAGATCAGGCCTCTGGTGAAACCAACCATCAGTATAAAGTGACCTTGGCACAACAATGGCAAGCCGGTAACAACCAGTGGGCCCGTCCGGCGATCCGCCTGTACACCACATATGCAAAATGGAACGAAAAATTCAGTGCGGGTACCCCTGCTGACGACAACCAGCTGACCTTCGGCGCTCAATTCGAAGCTTGGTGGTAAAACGTCGGTGGTCACACTTTAGTTGTTACCCCAGCAAACCGGCTCTGCGGAGCCGGTTTTTCTCCGTTCCTTTATCGCTGTTTGTAAGGATCTCTTATGAAACACACTGCGCTCGCCCTCTGCCTTTCTCTAACGTTGACCAGCTTCGCCGCCTTCGCTACCGACTCATCTTCTGCAGCGCCCTC
>JAYSBB010000121.1:0-6552 GCA_041915645.1 Tolumonas sp. | reverse complement strand
TTAGATAAATCAATGGTTTCAACATTCAAATAACACGTGCTTGCCACACTATAAATAATTTTCACCACTGGTTTTAATGGCGATTCTTCATTTCGTTCAATAACTAATGCCAGTTTGTTGCTTTTAAGTTTAACGAGTGTTCCGACAGGATAAACCCCCATGCACTTAATGAATTTTTTTACCAGTATCGGATCAAATTGGGAACCCGCACCCTCAAGTAAAATACGAAAAGCAGTGGTAGAAGGCATTCCTTTTTTATAACAGCGATCAGCGGTTAAGGCGTCATAAACATCTACGATTGTACTGACTCTTGATATCAGACAGAGTTCATCCCCTTTTAGCCCGTTAGGGTAACCTAAACCATCAAGTCGTTCGTGATGATTCGCGGCTACTGTCCGCATAACCTCTGAAATTCCTTCCGATTTATCAAGGAACTGAACCCCATATTTGACATGACGTTTCATAATTTCAAATTCGTCAAAAGTAAGCTTACCCGGCTTATGCAAAATTTCGTCAGGTATCATAATTTTGCCAGTATCATGTAATAAACCGCCGACTAATAACTCTTTAATCACTAAACGCGATAAGCCTAAATATCGCCCGAAGTTAGCTAGTAACATGCCAACATTCAAAGAGTGTTCCATTAGATAAGTATCTTTCTCTCTTATGCGTGAAAGATAGATCATGGCATCCGGATTTTTAAAAATAGAATCAACTAATTCATCGGCCATTTCTTCCAATGGCGCAATATCAACCGTTTCTCCATTTTTCAATGAGTCCAGAAGTTTAGTTTGTAGCAACTTAGCTTCTGCATACAATTTTTTTGTATGCTGTCTTTGCTCATGTGCTTCATCCGCAGTTAACTCTGTCTGTTCAGGTTCATCAACTGGCGCAAGATTAGATTCCGGATTTTCTAATAACGCTTCTGTCTGATGTTTACTACGGGATAGATCAATCCGGACTTCCTCAACTCCGATAGAACGCAGTGCACGGAAAGTCGCTTCGCTGGAAATCAGTCCGGGTTTGAAATGAATGTCGTTTTTAGGTTTTGTCACAGCAACTACGAACATACCTAATTTGATGTCACGAATAGATACATGCTGAAAATTTTCAACTCTGGACTGTGCTGTTGACATACCAAACCTTGCGAACAACTTAATTGATAACATTAAAATATCATTACTACTGTAAAAGCAATAAACTAGCGGATAATAAACCGACCAAATCAAAATTTCAAAAATAATGCGCTTAGATAAACATCTGCATCAGACTCTGGGTATCTCCCGTTCACAAGCAAGCCAACTGTTAAAAGCTGGCCGGATCACCGTTAACCAAATTGTAGTTAAAAATGGCGCACAACATATTTCAGAGATAGATCTCGTGCATTTTGATGGAAATGCGCTAGATACTCCCGGTGAAAAATACTACTACTTTATGCTGCACAAACCTCTGGGTTATGTGTGTGCAAATGGCGATGCCAGCCATCCGGGGATCAGTAACCTATTTGATCTGCCACAAGCACATGAATTACACGCAGCAGGTCGGTTAGATGTTGATACCACCGGTTTAGTTCTGGTTACGAATGATGGCCAATGGTCTCATCGTGTAACATCGCCACGAAAGAAATGTGATAAAACTTACCGGGTCTGGCTAGCCGAACCCGTATCAGCAGAAACAGCGTCTCTGTTTGCGGAAGGAATTATATTACGCAGCGAAACGCAGGCTACCCGCCCGGCTCAACTGGAAATTATTACCCCGCAGGAAGTGCTACTGACCATCCATGAAGGAAAATATCATCAGGTTAAGCGAATGTTTGCAGCAGTAGGCAATCATGTCGAACGTTTACATCGCGAACGGATCGGTGCACTGCAGCTTGATCCAGAGCTCGACGAAGGCAGTTACCGCAAGTTAACCCAGGCTGAAATCGACTGTTTTTAACGTGATAATACTAATGCCGTACCCACAACAACCAATACTGCCCCCGCCCACGATCCGGCTGCCGGTCTCTGTCGGGTAAAAAACCAGAGCAGTGGCAATAACATAACCGGTGAAGTTGACGACATAATTGCTACCAACGTGACATTGCCGTGCCGAAGGGCAAACAAAAATAGCGTCATGCCTATGCCCATGGCAATTAACCCGTTGAGAGCAATAATCCCCAGAACACGTAAGTTGATGGGTAAAATACTCCTGCTGAATGGAGCACGGAACAACCACAGCCCCATATGAGCAGAAAATGCCGTGATCATTCGAATAAATGACGCAGCTATAGGGTCTGCCCCTCCCATCATTACTGGTTTAGCAACAATAGTACCCAGCGATTGACATAATGCTGCCATCAGCCCCAACAACAAACTCAGCCACAATGCTCCATGGGTATATTCCAGTTTTTTCTGTTGGCTGCCACTAAAAGCAACTGCAACCAGCACTCCCGCAAATACCACGGTTGCCCCGGTCCATCCCTGAAATGACAGATGTTCTTTAAACAGCCAGATACTGAAGAAGGCAGAGAATGCTGCATGTGTTGCAAATAATAGACTTGAACGACGTGGCCCAATCCGGTTCATACAGGCATATAAGCATGTATCACCTATAAAAATACCAATGAAGCCAGAGATCGCCATCATTCCTATATGAGACAATGAAAGCGAACCAAAACCACCAGATAAAATAGTCATCAGGCCAAGCATGATGCTAACGCAGGCCATACGCCACCGACTAAAGGCAAACGTACCCAAATGTCTGGCCGGAATCACCGACAATAAACTGGCTCCGGCCCATAAAAATGCAGAAACCAAAGCCAGCCATTCTAACGACATACCACGCCCTTATTCCTAATAAAACAGACCGGCAAGAGCCGGCCTGTCAATTTACAACTATTACAGAGACTTAGAAGAAATCAGTTTCATCTTTTTTAAGTGGATCGAGCTCCCAGTTCAGGGTCTGACCTTTCACTTCGAGGCCACCTTTTTCATCATGCAGCTTAATTCGGAGTTTCAGGTTATTCACCGAATCAGCATTTCTCAGCGCTTCATCCTCTGAAATCACACCTTCACAATACAATTCGAACAGACATTGATCGAATGTCTTCATCCCCAGGTTAACTGATTTCTCCATGATCTCTTTAATATTTGAGAAATCACCCCGGCGGATCATATCCTGAATAGTCGCAGTTCCCAGCAGGATTTCAACAGCCGCCCGACGCTTACCATCAACCGTTTTAACCAGCCGCTGAGATACAAATGCTTTCAGGTTATTCCCCAAATCGTTCATCAGTTGATCACGGCGCTCTTCCGGAAAAAAGTTGATGATACGATCCAGCGCCTGGTTAGCATTATTTGCATGCAACGTGGAAATTGCCAGATGTCCGGTTTCTGCAAATGCTAATGCATGTTCCATGGTTTCCCGATCGCGGATCTCCCCGATCAGAATAACGTCTGGAGCCTGACGCAGTGTATTTTTCAGTGCCGCATGAAAACTTCGCGTATCTACCCCAACCTCACGCTGGTTGATGATACTCTTCTTGTGGGGATGAACATACTCGATAGGATCTTCAATGGTAATAATATGACCACTGGTGTTTTTATTTCGATGATCAATCAGCGCTGCCAATGAAGTCGATTTACCAGAGCCTGTCGCGCCAACGAATAGCACCAGCCCTCGTTTCTCCATGATAACATCAAGTAACACAGGCGGCAGTTTCAACTCTTCAAACGTAGGAATATCCAGCTTGATATTACGGGCTACTATCGATATTTCATTACGCTGACGGAAAATATTTACACGGAAACGCCCAACTTTAGGCAAAGAAAGAGCAAGATTCATTTCCAGCTCTTTTTCGAAAGTAGCTTGTTGTTCCGAATCCATAATATCATTTGCAATCGCTGTCGTTTCACCCGGCTTCATTGCCAGTTCCTGGATCGGAGTGAGGACACCGTTAAATTTAATACTGGGCACTGCACCCGTTGACAGATATAAGTCAGAACCATTTTCATATGCCAATTTAATCAGCATATCCAAAAACTCCATTGATTCGACCATAGTTCTACTCATCTCCCTATCATGCTATGTATATATTTTGATTCATTTTTCTGGTTTGTATAAGTCATCAGCCTGAAATATCCGGATAAAATCGCAAAACACAGATCTGTGACGCAATATCCCCGCGGAATTCAATAACCTGCTCTATACTTTTCTTAGCGCTCAAATCGAGTCTGGGGGTTGATATGTGGCAATCAATTACAAAACAGATCTCCGAATGCATGAATAGCCCTTTTACTATCGGGAACAGGAAGCTACTGCTACACACTCAGGACTCCAATTACTACCAAATCACCGATCTCACTCAAAACGTGTCATTTGTCGTCAGAGTCATACCCAAATCCATGGTGACTAAATTTGAGATAGTTACCCGTAATTTATCGCTGATGGCCAATTGGCTCGTATCACCCCAAGTAATGTTATTCGGCTCAACTTCTGACCAATGCTTTTCTGTTTTTGAAAATTTTGAAGTGGCAGAGAGCATGCCTATACCTGACGAATGGAATTCGCTGGGGAAACGTATTGCAAAAATGCATCAGCAATGTCAGCAAGGAATGTATGGCTGGGACGAAGACACTTATATTTTTCAGCAGATACAGCCCAATCGCTGGCAAAAAAACTGGGCTTCATTTTTTTCCGAACAGCGGATCGGCTGGCAACTCCAGTTGCACCAGGAAAAAGGCAAGCATCTGATTAACATTTCAGATATGACCAGTATTATCCACAGATTGTTACACCATCATCATCCTGATCCCAGCATGCTGCATGGACAGCTGTTGCCTGATAATGTTCTGGTCACTAGTACAGGATTATTTCTGCCGGATAATGCCTGCTATTGTGGTGATCGGGAGTTAGATCTCGCATGGCTTCTCACATTCAGCCCCAATTATGAAGACTTTATGCGAGGTTATTCAGAGGTCTGGCCATTGCCAGCAGGATTTGAACTAAGACAAGTGATTTATGCGCTGTATCCTCTGCTGGTTCAGTTGCATAATGACCCAGCGTTAGAGACCAGAGTTCATCATCATATTGAGCAGATATTAGCCATCTGACATTGTTCGGCTGGCAGGTTACATCGCTTATGGCTATAGTGTCGGCGATTTTAATTGACTGAGATTTATCGATGAAACATCTCGCCTACTGCGAAAAGATCAGAGAGGTTTACAGTCAGATTGGAAGTGGTGATCAAGGTTACATGCCAAATGCTATTGGCGTGGTCTTAAACACGCTGGATCAAATTGCCAGCAATTCCGATTTGCCTGAAGAAACTCGAAATAAAGCTGCCTTTGCCGCAGCGAATCTACTCATCAGTGATTACTCTGAAGACGCCTGAATACCAGGCGTTTTTTATTTTACTTTCAAAAAGGTTGTATCGTGGTTCAGTATCGGCAGGAAATCCGTCGTCTTATCGGGTTAGCATTCCCTATTCTTCTGGCTCAAGTTGCACAAACAGCCATGACTCTGGTCGATACCATCATGGCGGGCAGATACAGTGCGATTGATCTGGCTGCAATCTCTGTAGCAAGCAGCTTCTGGCTACCCATCGTATTAACGAGTCAGGGTATCATCATGGCTCTGACACCAATTGTGGCACAACTAAACGGGGCGCAGAAAAAAGCACAAATCCCCCATGCGGTAGCTCAAGGCCTGTGGTTAACGGCGTTGGTTTTTATTCCAGCCGGGTTATTGCTGTATTTCAGCCCGCTATTGTTGCATTGGATGGATGTATCAGTACTCATGGCAGAGAAAACCACGAAGTATCTGCATGCTATGTTATTGGGTTTGCCTGCATATCTTTATTATCAAGTTTTGCGCAATTACGCAGAGGGTTTATCTCATACGATTCCCGGTATGTGTATTGGTTTTGCAGGATTATTACTGAATATTCCGCTTAATTATCTGCTGAT
The DNA here is from genome assembly GCA_041915645.1 of Tolumonas sp. Lineage (GTDB taxonomy): Bacteria > Pseudomonadota > Gammaproteobacteria > Enterobacterales > Aeromonadaceae > Tolumonas. Next base: position 604 of record JAYSBB010000121.1, on the reverse strand, counting down.
TTATGGCGTTTGGGGCTTCCCTGAGCTTGGCGGTGTCGGTTGCGGCTTTGCCTCTGCAGCCGCCATGTGGTTTATGGCAATATCCATGACCGTCTATGTTTTGAAATCCAATTCATACGTAGAGTGCAGGCTGTTCCGCCAATTTATAGTCTGGAACAAAAACGACATGCTGCGCATATTCAAATTAGGGGCTCCGATTGCGTTGGCCTTGTTCTGTGAAGTCACCTTATTCACTGTAGTTGCATTACTGTTGGCACCGCTGGGTCCTGAAATCGTTGCGAGTCATCAGGTTGCGCTGAACTATTCATCATTAATCTTTATGTTACCGTTATCCCTAGGTTATGCCGTAACCATTCGGGTCGGACACACTATGGGAGAAAAACTTCCGCAACAGGCCAGAATCGCTGTATTCAGTGGGCTTATGGTTGGCTTATCCACTACGGTAATCACTGCCACTGTTACGATTCTTTTCCGCCATTGGATTGCAATGCAATATACCGACGAACCATCCGTGATCGCACTGGCAGCACACTTGATCATATTTGCCGCTGTTTACCAGTTCTCTGACACTGTACAAGCCGTGGCTTCCGGCGCTTTACGTGGG
>JAYSBB010000120.1:0-6622 GCA_041915645.1 Tolumonas sp. | reverse complement strand
GCAAACAGAAGCGATGCTGGATGAAAACAGAACACTTGGAGAAGGTGCTGATTGCCGGATTATCCGTATCGCTCAAAAACTAGACACTCATGCGTTCGCCCTGAGCAAGGCCGGTAACATCGCACGCAAAATAATACGACGCGCCAATAATGAGCCAAAAATCCGCACCGTGAGATCCGTGGCCAGAAAAATAAACGGGAAACTAAACGCCCCCCAGGTGGTATGAACACCCAAGATTTCAATCGGCAACTGCACCAGATAGTTACTGGAGGCAATGATCAAGATATGGAACAGTGATAAACGCCACAGCGCCCGCCGTGACTGATTTTCAGTAAATAGCATATTGTTTCCTTTTTGGATAAAAAATGGGGTGAGGGAACCCATGTTTACTTGCAGCAAACTCACCATTCTGCACACAAAACGGCGGCTGGCTATAGCAAGGCGCGGGATTATACAGCGAAAGATTACGGAAACAAGCCGGACATCAAACTTATAATAAAATTGAAGGTTCTTTCTTGCAGAACTAGCAAGTCAGTACCATGATTAAGTTAAGCGATCAGCAAGCTTCTCGGGCGACAAGATTCAACTTCGCACCCAGAAGGATGACGAAGCGAATCAATAATGAAACGCCAACTTGTTGACCGACTGGGAGATCAATTTTTGTTCTGTTGCAAACGACCTCGGTGAGCAGGCTTTAATGCCAGACCCGGTCAGGACACATGATGATGCCATGCGCAGTAACAAGAAAAGATCAGAAAGACAATCTGGGAGCGCTTTGCTTAAGTTGGCTGTCGGGCAATACCGGATAGCATCACAACCAGTGAAGACGGCTCTTCCTAACTAAGGAGGCAGCACCCTGAGTAATCTTTTAATAGTAGTCCAGTGTTTCGAGTTCATGTTAAACGGTTAAAAGAGTTAATGTTCAAAGTAAGTGTAAAAGCGTTAATTGTTCAGCGTAAATGTAAAATGTGTTGATTGGTTAAACGTTAAATGTACTTCGTGAAAATGTTACTTTGCTAAATGTTAATTAGTTTAAACGTTACATAGTTATTTGATTAAGCTTAGATCTGGGGCCCATCCATCGGGCCCCTTTTAATATCTGCAATTTATGGTTTATCCCTTCGTCCGATCTCGCGATCTTCTTGATTTATACCCACATCAGATAATAAATCGCTTCTGAAGTCAGGTTAAAATTACGTTACACTGTGCAGGTAATTGGCATAAGGAATCGTTGCACATGTCGGACAACACTCATTTCGGCTTCAAGACCGTTGCAGAGACGGAAAAAGAACATCTGGTTGCAGATGTTTTCCATTCTGTAGCAGAGAAATATGACCTGATGAATGACCTGATGTCATTTGGTATTCATCGTCTCTGGAAACGTTTTACCATTGATTGTGCTGGCGTCCGTCCAGGGCAAAAAATCTTAGATTTAGCCGGTGGAACGGGTGATCTGACGGCTAAATTTTCTCGTTTGGTCGGCGACAGCGGTGAAGTGGTACTGGCCGATATTAACGATTCCATGCTGAGAGTGGGCCGCGAAAAACTGCGCAACAAAGGCCTAGTGAATAATATCCGTTATGTGCAGGCCAATGCAGAAGCACTGCCTTTCCCGGATAATTATTTTGATCTGATCACCATCGGTTTTGGTCTGCGTAATGTAACGCACAAAGATCAGGCCCTGGCTTCCATGTATCGGGCACTGAAACCCGGCGGACGTTTGTTAGTGCTGGAATTCTCCAAGCCAACCAATGTCGTCATGTCCAAATTATATGACTTCTACTCATTCAAGGTGTTACCGAAAATGGGACAACTGGTCGCGAAAGACAGCGACAGTTACCAATATCTGGCTGAGTCGATCCGTATGCATCCTGATCAGGAAACTCTGAAAGCCATGATGGAAACCGTCGGTTTTGAACAGGTGACCTATCACAACCTGACACAAGGTGTGGTGGCTTTGCACCGCGGCTTCAAATTCTAAAAAGATCACGGGAATAACCGCATGACGCTGTCACCTCTGAGCACCGCGTTGGGTGCTTTGCTCGAAACCGGATTGAACCAGTTATTATCGCTCGATCCGCGTGCCCGCGAGCGCAGCAAACCACTGTATGGCAAAGTGCTGAAACTGGAGCTGCAAGGCATTCCCGCAATCTGGCTGATGTTTTCCTCCCACCAGGTAGATGTTTTAGCCGCTTATGAACACCCAGCGCATGCCAGCCTCAATCTGAAATGGCAGGGCTTACAAGTTTTACGGCAACCAGAGAATCTGAGCCGTTATATCCGCGAAGAACGTCTCGATCTACAAGGTGATCCGGCTTTGTTTCATGCTTTTAGCCATTTATTCAGTGAATTACAGATCGACTGGGAAGAACAGCTTTCTGCTTACACTGGAGATGTATTAGCACACTGGCTATTCCGTGGTGCCAAGAAAATACAAACATGCGCCACTCAACAGTGGCAACTAAGTCAGCAAGATCTACGAGAAGCTATCACTGAAGAATGGCAACTGGCCCCAGGGCCATTACAACTGGCTGCGTTTTGTGATGATGTTGGTGCATTGGTACATGACAGTGAACAACTGCTACAACGTGCTGAGCAGTTGTTACAGCGGAGTGCGCAATGATTTTTAGCGAATGGCGACGCTTTTATACTATTGGCAGTGAATTATTACGCCACGGCCTCGATGAGCTGGTGCCACGCCAGTGGCAGCCATGGCCAGTACGATTGTTGCGTCGTTCGTTATTCTGGTTGCGTAATCGCTATCCAACACAATCACGCGGTCAACGTCTGCGCCATGCCTTCGAAACACTCGGCCCGGTCTTTATCAAATTTGGCCAGATGTTATCCACCCGGCGGGATTTATTACCCCCCGATCTGGCGGAAGAACTGGCTCAGCTACAAGATCGCGTAGCCCCTTTTGACGGGGAACTGGCCCGGAAACTGATTGAACGCGCATTAGGGCATCCAATTGAAGAGCTGTTTTCTGAATTCGATCCCATTCCGCTCGCCTCCGCATCAGTCGCGCAGGTACATACCGCACGTCTAAAAGACAATAATGCCGATGTCGTCATTAAAGTGATCCGCCCAGACATCAAACCCATTATTAACGATGATATCCGCTTAATGCGGTTATGCGCCCGGATCATCACCCGACTACTGCCCAACAACCGTTTGCGCCCGGTAGAAGTGGTAGAAGAATACCGCCGTACCTTATTAGATGAACTCAATCTGATGAGTGAAGCCGCCAATACCATCCAACTGCGACGGAATTTTGAAAATTCGCCTCTGTTGTATGTACCACACGTCTACCCCGATCACTGTCGGGAAAATGTGCTGGTGATGGAGCGGATCTACGGTATTCCAGTCTCTGATCGTATTGCCCTCGAAGCCAATGGCACCGATCTGAAATTGCTGGCAGAACGCGGGGTAGAAGTCTTTTTTACTCAGGTTTTCCGCGACAGTTTTTTCCACGCCGACATGCACCCCGGTAATGTTTTTGTTGCCTATGAGCATCCCCACGACCCACAATGGATCGGCATTGATTGCGGTATTGTCGGCACTTTAAACCGTCAGGATAAACGTTATCTGGCCGAAAATTTTCTGGCCTTTTTTAACCGCGACTATCGAAAAGTCGCCGAATTGCATGTCAAATCTGGCTGGGTGCCACCAGAAACGAAAGTAGAAGAATTTGAATCCGCCCTGCGCACTGTGCTGGAACCGATTTTTGCCAAACCATTAGCGGAAATCTCATTTGGCCATGTACTGCTGAATTTATTCAATACTGCACGTCGATTCAATATGCAGGTGCAACCGCAGTTAGTGTTACTGCAAAAAACCCTGCTTTATATTGAAGGATTGGGCCGCCAGCTTTATCCACAATTAGATCTGTGGCAAACCGCCAAGCCGTTTCTGGAACACTGGATGCGCCAGCAAATTGGGCCACAAGCAGCATGGCGAGCGATTAAAGAGAAAGCGCCGTTCTGGGCTGAAAAATTACCCGATATGCCCGATCTGATTTACGACACGCTGACACAAGTCCAGCACCAACAACACATGGTGAAAGGGCTGTATCAGCAATATCATCAGCAACATCGGCGTCACGCCCAATCCCGGTATCTGCTGGGGATCGGAGCTGCATTGTTGCTAGGCAGTATTATTTTACTGCCAACTCATGAACAGTTAGCAACGGCTGGCCTAACCATTAGTGTTATTTGTTGGTTCAATGGTTGGTGGAAAATTTCCCGCCGTTAAATCCTTTGCCTCAGGAGTTCTCATGCCGCAATTTATCGCATCTTCTTTTCCACTTCGTCGTCCCCGCCGTGTTCGTAAACATGACTTTAGCCGTCGTTTAGTTCGTGAAAATCGGCTGAGTGTGGATGATTTGATCTATCCAATGTTTGTATTAGATGGCGAAAGCCGTAGAGAAAGCATCAGCAGTATGCCGGGTATTGAGCGCTTGTCTCTCGATTTGTTGCTCAAAGAAGCAGAAGAATTGGTTCAGTTAGGCATTCCAGCCATTGCATTATTTCCTGTCATTCCTGCCGAGCAAAAAAGTCTACTAGCAGAAGAAGCCTATAATGATGACGGATTAATTCCGCGAGTCGTCCGTGCATTGAAAGAACACTTTCCCGAGCTAGGTGTGATCACCGACGTGGCCCTCGATCCATATACCACGCATGGTCAGGATGGCATTATTGACGATGATGGTTATGTCTTGAACGATCTGACCACCGATATTTTGGTTCGTCAGGCCCTCTGTCATGCTCAGGCGGGTGCCGATATCGTAGCCCCTTCAGATATGATGGATGGCCGCATCAAAGCTATTCGTGCTGCATTAGAACAACAGAATCTGATCAACACACAGATCATGGCGTATTCCGCAAAATACGCATCCAACTATTATGGTCCATTCCGTGATGCCGTCGGCTCTTCAGCCAATCTGGGCAAAAGCAATAAAAATACTTACCAAATGGACCCCGCCAACAGTAACGAAGCCATACAGGAAGTCGGGCTCGACATACAGGAAGGCGCAGACATGGTGATGGTGAAACCCGGTATGCCTTACCTGGATATCATCTACCGGGTTAAGCAACAATTTGCCGTTCCCACTTTCGCTTATCAGGTCAGTGGAGAATATGCGATGCATATGGCGGCCATCCAGAATGGCTGGCTGAAAGAGCGTGAAGGTATTCTGGAATCCCTGCTTTGTTTCAAGCGTGCGGGTGCTGACGGCATACTAACTTATTTTGCCAAACAAGCAGCAATTTGGTTACAAGAAGAAAAATAGCGCCTAAAACAAAGCCCCTGGAAGGGGCTTTGTTTTATAAATTTCATTTCTTTGTTGGTTCAGCAGCTGACACTGGTGCAACAGTAGCAGGCTTTATTTGTAACTGACGGTCACGCAAATTTTGCATCATCTTTTGCCGTGCTTCGAGACGTGCCGCCTTTAACTCATCCTGCGTGATCCCATTATCACCGTCTTTATCAAACATAGAGAACTGCATTTTATCCATACGCTGTTTGATCTGTTGGATCAGACGCTCTTCTTGTAGCTGCTTAAAGGTTTCAAATTCAGCCCGATCTAATTTTCCGTCATGATTTTTATCTGCTTTGGTAAATAAATTTTCAGCTTTCACTGGCGCAGAATTGCCCTGTGCAACTTCTGTCGCATACACAGGCGCACATAATATTGTTGCAACTAAGGCGGTTACCATCACGTTCATTGAGCTGTCTCCCATTGATTGAACACCAACAAATTAGCGAAGAGATATTGTAAATCTGTGTCGAAAACAAATTTATTTGCAACAAACTGTGACAACAAAAAGAAAAAAGCCGGTGTTTCCGGCTTTTTGAAAAACATTAATTACGGGCGGATCTCAATCGGTGTTCCAGGCTCTATAGAGTCCCACAATTCATCCATATCAGCATTTATCAGCGCAATACAACCATTAGTCCAGTTAGAACGTTGTAGGGTTTGATCGCTCATTACCGATCCCTTACGTTGCCCATGCAATAAAACCTGACTACCAGGGTTAACACCCATTTGTTGTGCTCGTTTCATATCTGCCACGCTAGGATAAGATATATGAAACGCCTTATAATAGTTAGAATCTGTCTTTTTATAATCGAGCAAATAGCGACCTTCGGGCGTTTTATAATCACCTTCTCGTACCTTTGCACCTTTCGGATTTGGACCCAACGCCACCCAGTAACGTTTCAATGCGACACCTTTTGAATACAAGGTCAGGCTATATTGCGATTTTTTTACTACAACAAGATCGGCTTTAGGCATTATCGTTGCGTTTGCTGCTGCACCAAATAACAAACCTAAAGCTAAAATAACAAACTTCATGTTTTCGAAACCCTGTTTATCCATCAATATCGAATACTAGCGACAGATCATAGTCACTATGGCAGTACGTTCAATGAGATAACGCAAATTTTACGTCGATGATCGTAATTAATAGTGAATGATATCGTTGATTAGTAATATTAATAAATCGAGTAGGAGGCGGGATCACTCCCGCCGTCCTCTCACACCACCGTACGTGCGGTTCCGCATACGGCGGTTCATGTTAACGCTGGAATTGTTGATGACACTCCAGCAGTGATACCAATCCCA
>JAYSBB010000119.1:0-6656 GCA_041915645.1 Tolumonas sp. | reverse complement strand
ACAAATTCACGATGTGGTGGAAGACAGCTTGTGGAGTGACTATCAGCGGTTGCCGGAACTCAGCCAATCCATGTTGGAACTGATGGCTGGTTTACAACAATTTAAGCAACAACAGGGGCTTTAAATTGTGCCATCAAACCTCGATTATTTGGCGCCACGCCTGCAATTTAAAATCGAGTGTTTGCGAGGCATTGGCCGGGCTGGTTGATGGCAACCGCTGACAGACCAACTCGGCGGAGTACGCTGTTTTAGCGACATAACGGTGAAAACAGGCAGCGGCTTTTTCACCGTTAAAAAAGATATGCCGGATCTGGAGATGCCGTTGCAAAAAATCAGCAAAGTCATTCACCGTTAGCGTATCCGGCTTAATATTGGCATCCAGGCTGCCTTCGCGATGACAAGATTGCAACACATCCCAAAGCGCAATGCCTGACGCACGTAACGCCGCCGTTTTTTCTTCATAACTGGCTGAAACATCAAACTGCAGCAGTTCTGCCATGATCGGCCAGAATAGATTCCGTTTATGCGCGTAATATTGCCCTGCATCCAAAGATGCCTGCCCCGGCATACTACCCAGGATCAAAATACGGGCATTTGCATCAGCAATCGGCGGAAAGCTATATAGCAGCGACATACTCATCTCCTGACACTTAATTTTCAGCCATAAAAAAGGCTGGATAAATCCAGCCTTTTCAAGTGGTTATGTATAACCTGAGATGTCGGGTAAGAAGCAACCATTACTGATTACCCCTTCCCTAAGAACCGTACGTGCAAGTTTCCCCGCATACGGCTCAAGCCTTTATAAGTCTGTGCTTGCACACAGACCAGCGACATCACAGCTCACCACGGTGTAAAAGCCGATGACAATTAAGGTGCAACATTATCAAGTTATCGATTTCGTCTCCACCACCATCTACTCTCCTGACAATATGATGAATATCTCTTTCATCATCGTCATCGAATAGCTGACCGCAGACCACGCATCGATAGTTTTGACGTTCCCAAATTGTTCGCAATTTCCGCACGCCAAGTATGTTCTCTTTCCAATGCCTAATTTGGCGCTGTTCAAAGTACAACTCGTCGTTTGGGTCGAACGGGTTCGCCTCTGCCCTTATCTTGATATGCCGCTTTATCGGGGTATCTTTGCTGTGTCGTAATCGAACTAACTGACCTTCAGCATCAACACCCTGAAACACCCAACGCTCACTGCCTACCGTATGAAAATATTTACTTTTCACCCAGCGTTTATAGCGGTTTTTGTGCCTGCGACAGCACCAGCGCCAGAGTAATTTCCAGACCCTGTAATCCACATAGCTGTAAGTTTCTTTAGCTACAACATGACGATGATAGTTCGCCCAACCTCGAATAACCGGATTGAGTTGATGTATCAGCACATCTTGTCGTGCCATCAGATTCCCTCTGACTATGCCCCGTATTTTCTGGAGGTGAGCGCGTAAGTTCTTTTTGCTCGGTTTGATTAACATCTTACCGTGATACTTACGCACGTTTTGCCCCAGAAAATCGAACCCTTCCGAAATATGCGTTATCACCGTTTTCTCTGGTGACAGTTGCAGCCCACGTGTTGCCATAAAAGCCTCCACCAGTGGTTTGACCTTCTCCTCCAGTAACTCTTTCGAGATACCAGTGATGATAAAGTCATCTGCATAACGCACATAATTGACCTTGGTTTTATAACTGGATTTGGTGTTCTTCTGCCCAAAATGAGCTTCTAACACCGATTCCAATCCATCCAATGCCATATTAGCCAGCACAGGCGAAATAATACCGCCTTGAGGTGTGCCAGCTTCGGTTGGGAACAACCGGTTGGATTCCATGAATCCCGATTTCAGCCATTTTCTGAGCACTTGTTTATCCAATGGAACATTGGCCAGTAACCAGTCATGACTGATGTTGTCAAAACACCCTTTAATATCCCCTTCCAGCACCCATTCTGCCGAGTTTTTGCGACTTAAGTTCACAAAGCATTGCTCAATCGCATCGGCAGTAGAACGCATCCGGCGAAAGCCATAACTATTGCGGTCAGCACACGTCTCCGATACCGGTTCTAACGCTAACAGGTAGAGTGCCTGCATCGCGCGGTCGTGCATCGTGGGTATTCCTAGAGGACGGCGTTTGCCGTTGGCTTTTGGAATATAAACCCTGCGTAACGGCTTCGGCTGATAGCCTGTGCGCGTCAGTTTGCTGATAGCTTCCAGTTTGGTTTTGGGCGTATTCCACAACACCTTATCAACACCTGCTGTATTTTTACCGCGATTCTCCGTCACCCGTCTGACCGCTAATGCCTTAGCTGCAAACGAGCGGGTCAGTAACCGTTGCAGGGCTTTCACCCTGCGCCAGTCCTGTACCTTTGTCGCCTTCGCAATACGAACCTGTAGCCCCCGAACGTGGCGGTGAACCTGTCGCCAATTAATATCAGCCCAGTGTTCCGCCTTGTCGGAGAATGCAGGTAAAACTATTGGTTTAGCCTTACTCATCTTGCTATTCTCCTCAGTGCTTTTGGTTAGAAAGCCCCGAGCAGAAAGCACGGTATCCCCCTTGCGGGAGTACCTGCTCCCGCAAGGGTCGGAGTAAACAGACTGTTTTTCTGTTTACTCCACTTTCAATTTGTCACTGTGTTGGCTTTACACGCCTTCCTGCGATTAAAGACCGGTTGGAAGTGGGCCCCGTTTCCGGTAGAGGAACCTTTAACCCCCTATCCGCTGCATTACACAACGGCCTTCGCTTTTTCCAACTTCCTCTGCCCGCACCTCCAACAGCTCCCCTCGCGGGTCACCTGCCTGAAATAACGCCAATTGGTTACCATAGTAACCAACCTATCAGGCGGAAATACGGGTTTACCGAGTTCTGTGCCAATGACACGAGTCACTTAGGTTCTGCCAATACACCGAAGGCTTGATGACAACGTATCCCCAGATGTAAGAGGGATAACCAGCCTTGTACCTTTTGGTCAAAGTGCGTCAGTAGCTTGCACTCATTGCGGCTGACGGTGCTTGTTAGCAGTTCACGTATGTTAACCGTATGACCCAGCCTAGCCTCTCATCCACCTGCTACTGGTGAAATCTGCATTCCTACCTCACGGTAAAAAACACACCCTTGCGGAGAGTACATTGTCAGGAAGCTCCGCACCCCGCCGTTACCAGCGACGCACTATCCCTAGGCTACTGTTAGTTGCATAACAGGTCTGCTATCTACTAATAAACCAGTAAATTCAGACAATCATTGGACACAGCTTCACACCGAACAAGCGGCTAGATAGCTGTTTACTGAACACGACAATCCCTACTACGTCATTCCCGGAAAATTGGAAATTTCAGCATTAAGTATCTACGCTTTTAAAGCGGAGGATAGAAGCCTACAAAAACGCAACATATCCCAAAGTGAGCACCTTAAAGAAGGTGACCGAGCATTCGGGCTGTCTATGCAGGCCCGAATGTCGGGTAAAGTAATTGCTATAGTTCACTGGAATGCAACTCAAAAAACCGTTAAGATTTAATGAGTTGCAGTTAAATGTAACCCAGTCAGGCTAGCTACCTGTACGACTCTCGTCGCGCTACATCATGCCGCCCATGCCACCCATGCCGCCCATATCAGGCATTGCAGGCGCATCTTTCTTCGGTACGTCAGTAACCATACATTCGGTCGTGATCATCAGACCAGCAACAGAAGCAGCAAACTGCAGAGCCAGACGGGTTACTTTGGTTGGATCCAGAATACCCATTTCCAGCATGTCGCCGTAAACTTCGGTCGCGGCGTTGTAACCAAAGTTACCTTCACCTTCACGAACACGGTTAGCAACGACTGATGGCTCTTCACCGGCGTTGTCTACGATCTGACGCAGTGGTGATTCCATCGCACGCAGTGCAACACGGATACCCACGGTCTGGTCTTCGTTGTCGCCTTTCAGATCAGCCAGTTTAGCAGCAGAGCGAACCAGTGCCACACCGCCACCAGCAACCACGCCTTCTTCTACTGCAGCGCGGGTTGCGTGCAGAGCATCTTCAACGCGGGCTTTTTTCTCTTTCATTTCAACTTCGGTGGTAGCACCGACTTTGATTACCGCAACACCGCCAGCCAGTTTAGCTACGCGTTCTTGCAGTTTTTCTTTGTCATAATCAGAAGAAGAGTCTTCGATCTGTTGACGGATCTGAGCAATACGCGCTTCGATCAGTGCCGCTTCACCCACGCCATCGATGATGGTGGTGTTTTCTTTAGTGATCACAACACGTTTCGCACGGCCCAATTCTTCCAGCGTCGCTTTTTCTAGTTCCATACCGATCTCTTCAGAGATCACAGTACCAGAAGTCAGGATAGCGATATCCTGCAGCATGGCTTTACGACGGTCGCCGAAACCAGGTGCTTTAACTGCAGCCACTTTCACGATGCCACGCATGGTGTTCACCACCAGCGTTGCCAGTGCTTCGCCTTCAACGTCTTCAGCGATGATAACCAGTGGTTTACCGGCTTTCGCTACGCCTTCCAGCACAGACAGCATTTCACGGATGTTAGAGACTTTCTTGTCAACCAGCAGAATGAATGGATCATCCAGCTCAACAGAAGCCGTGTCTGGTTTGTTCACGAAGTATGGAGACAGGTAACCGCGATCGAACTGCATACCTTCGACCACAGCCAGTTCGTCTTGCAGACCTTGACCATCTTCCACAGTGATAACGCCGTCACGGCCTACTTTATCCATCGCTTCAGCGATCAGTTTGCCAACGTTTTCATCAGAGTTTGCAGAGATAGTACCTACCTGAGCGATAGCTTTGGTATCAGCACATGGTACAGACAGTTTTTTCAGCTCTTCCACCGCAGCAACGACAGCTTTGTCGATACCACGTTTCAGATCCATTGGGTTCATACCAGCAGCAACGGCTTTCAGACCTTCGGTGATGATAGATTGAGCCAGTACGGTTGCAGTGGTAGTACCGTCGCCCGCAGCATCATTAGCTTGCGAAGCCACTTCTTTCACCATCTGCGCGCCCATGTTCTGGAATTTATCTTCCAGCTCAATTTCTTTCGCCACAGAAACACCATCTTTAGTGATGGTTGGTGCGCCGAATGATTTATCCAGCACTACGTTACGGCCTTTCGGGCCCAGGGTTACTTTAACTGCGTTTGCCAGAACGTTAACACCTTCCAGCATTTTAATACGGGCGTCGTTGCCAAATTTAACGTCTTTAGCTGCCATGTCTAAAATTCCTTTAACTCAAATTGGGGGGTGTAAGTAATTATTCTTCAACAATTGCCAGGATGTCAGTTTCAGACAGGATCAACACTTCCTGACCATCCAGTTTCTCGGTTTTCACGCCGTAACCTTCGTTGAAAATCACTTTGTCACCTACTTTGACAGCCAGCGCTTTCACTTCGCCGTTATCCAGGATTCGACCCGTGCCGACAGCCAGAACTTCACCACGAGTGGATTTCTGAGCAGCAGAACCAGTCAGCACGATACCGCCGGCAGACTTAGACTCAACTTCGGTACGTTTGATGATCACACGATCATGCAATGGACGAATTTTCATCGATGAATCTCCTACTGAGTGTTATTGCTATAAGTTCGGCCATCAGTGGCCGAAATAGAATTCAAATACTCCCCCGATCTGGGGGCAGATTCCTGTGCTTCAAGGGCACAGGCGAAAAAATTTGTACCCGCTTACTGTTTGGAACCGTCATCTTTGTGTTCATACTCGCCATCCACGGTGGTTCCTTGCCGTGGCGTACGTTTGATTTTCTCTTTAGTCATTTCGTCAGAAAAATCATCGCCGGTAGGTTCAACACGCTGTGCTTCGCTTTCTACCGTGGTATGCGCACCATAAACTTGCCAGCGGCTACTGCTGGTTAATTTACATGCCAACCAACGACGAACAAACGGCTGCAGCAGTAGTAATGCGGCAATATCAGTCAGAAAACCGGGGAAAATAAACAATGCACCGGCGATTAATAACGCCACACCTTCCAGCATGGTGGCGGCAGGGGCGATACCTTGCGCCAGTTGTTGCTGCATTGACATCATGGTGCGCAGGCCTTGCGAGCGAACCAGTGACACACCATAACCGGCACCGACAATCATCAATAAGATCACCATAAAGGCGCCGATGACGGAACCTACTTTGATGATGACCCATAATTCCAGAAAGAACAGCAGGAACAAACCAAATGCAATTTTTGCCACAAAGACCTCTCAGGCTAATTCAATCACGCCTGCAAACTGGCGTATAAATCACCAGATGGGGATGCCAATAAGATGATTCAAGGTTTAAACGATCATAGTAGTGATCTTTAGTGGTCGAATTTTGCGACAGACTGCATAATTAAAGTCTGAACTTCCGTTAGCCGGTAACTGCCATGAGTGATGCCATCGTCGTGCTATGCACTTGTCCTGACAACACCAGCGCTCGCCAACTGGCGCAGACTTTATTGAGTGAAAAACTGGCGGCCTGCGTCAATCTCATTCCACAAGTCACGTCGTTGTATTACTGGCAAGGCAAAATGGAAGAAAGTCAGGAAGTGCAATTGGTCATTAAAACCCGGCGCACCATGTTCGGCGTATTACAAGAACGGTTACTGGCATTACACCCATATGAGGTGCCGGAAATTCTGGCCTTGCCGATCTTGTGTGGCAACCCGGCATATCT
>JAYSBB010000118.1:0-6735 GCA_041915645.1 Tolumonas sp. | reverse complement strand
ATGTGAAATCTGATCTTTATGCAGGTCATAGAGTGGCATCGCAGTAAATCGTTTCAGATTCATAGCCACTTTTGCATTGACCCTTATTTCTATTTCAGGAACAGGACACCAGGCGCGTTCAATTCGCCCAACCTGCTGTTGCACATCAGCTGCAATATTACGAATATAGTCATCCGATTTCAGATATTCGGAATTGATGGTCTTTATCCCCATATCCGATGACTGCATCAGCGGAAGGATATATTGCCTTTGTTGTTTCTCTGATAAATCGCCTGCTCGGCGTAACTTTTCCAGATTTCGCAACTGATAGCCAGCATGAGCCATACCATCAGGATCATCGCCATTTTCTGGATCTGAACGTACAAAATAATAATATTGACTCTCCAGTAAATGCAGACACGTCAAATCCATTTTCTGATGCGTGAGAGGAGATTCGTAATCAAGATTGATCCCGTTCGTCGCCGTTGCCGTCTGAGTTAAAACAACAACTATCCGACCAGAATCAAAAGCAGCCTGATATGCTTGAGCAAATCCAGGTTTCTTCTGACATTCAGACGTCAACAAGCATAATAGCGATGGTTTCTGATGAGAAATCACAGGAATAAAATTCTTATAGAAAGAATGTAGTATGTGATGTTTAGGTAGTTGCGGATAAAAATTTTCATCCATATGAAACCAGGAAAGTGCTTCCCGGCTATGCGCCGCTGTTTCATCAACGAGCCAATGCCGCAAATAACGTGTTGAATTCACAAATGCCAAATGCCCCAGGTGCTCACTGCACCCAGCAAAACGAATGACATCTAGTAAACTGAGAAATGCGTTTTTTCTATGCTCTTGCGCAGTAGAACTTGTGCTTCTATCACCTTGTGAAAAAAACTCCGGACTTAATCTGCCAATGACATCATCATAATCAAACTCTTTTTGATTGGTTTCATCAGGCATAACAACAATCGAAATCCTGGAGCCTCTGACCTTCGATTTTTTATCTATCAGACGGTTAATCATTGCCTGTTGAAACAGAAAATCCTCTTCAGTCTGCACATATGGCATTGGTTTCTTGAACCATTCTTCTGACCGACCGATGAATTGGTCACCCAGAAAACTGGTTTGAACTTTCTGGTTTCTTGCTTCTGCCAAATAGAACAATGCTGAACAAATCCAGCGCAGATCAAAATGGCCGATGGCTCTTTCAATGTAAGACGTCGCAGATAATGCAAAAACAAAATTCCGGCTGGCCAGAGAGAAAATCAGCCCTTCCGGTGTTGTTGGCATAAATGCCCGGCGGATCTGCAACCTTAGCGGGTCAACCGTAGAGTTCGACTGTTTTAGTAACCAACACGTCAGACCATAAAGACTAGTTTGTGTATTCCGAAGTAAATTTGTCTTTGCCAGCTGTTTTAATTCAGGCAAGTCAGATCCGGAGATTGAAAAACGAAATGCACTATCTAATACAGTGCTGTAATGTGCAGGACGGAAATCATTCGATGGGTCAAAAATGGCGCTGTATAGTTCACGTAACAGCTGTTGTTTTTCATCCTCGCCAGCAGATACATCTGCGATTAACTGACTAAATCGGAGAATAAATTTTTCTGTCGTTCGCAGAAAATCTCCTATATCCACTGACCCCTGATTTACGGAATAATGGCATTCTGACACATCAAATCCTCCGGAGGCATGCGTCAATGAAAGAGGACTGGTGGTAATCAAGTGATCGGAACGAAACAAGTATTTATTGAATTTACTCTGATTTTGATAATGATCCGGCGGCATCATCAACGCACTAGCTCCAGATAAATCAATGTTATGTTTATGAAGCGAGCTTTCCAGATTTGCCAGATATGCAGACAGTCGACTCTGGACCATTAAAGGCCGTTCATCGGAAATCCTCTCAAGTCGAGAAAGAAGTTCCTTCCCCCCATTCAAAATCGCCTTAAGACACTCCTGGGGTTCTTGTACCAATTGCGATTGAGATAAAAGCTTTTGTAGAACATCAGCCTGATAGTCAAACTCATCAATAAACAACACATGACCAGCCAAATCACTGCTAGATATCCTGACTTTTCGTTTCCCATCATAAAAAGATGAAAACATCTTTTGTGTAGTCATGATCAGCAAATGCTGTTTTTCTGTACGCCATGTAATCGCTGGAAATATCCGTCTTATCCAGCGATGATCCCTGAATTTATTTAACTTAGCTTTGGCTTGTATGGTCAACATATGGTCTTTACCATGTGTCTGACGTGCCTTTTTTTCGTCGTTTTCGAGTAGCCGCATGCTTTTTAACAATAAATTCTCTACGGCTGCACAGGCTTTGCTTAACTTTTGATCTTCATCTTTTCTATCTTGTTCTGACCATGCATCATTCCGATCATCTAAAAATGAGCGATGTTTTGCACACTTACTGACGTTCCGACAACTATTCTCAATAGCATTTTTGATTCCCTCATCAGGAAAATCTAACTCCATCAGCGATTGATATGGATCGGGTAAATCAGAATCCAATACGCCGTTTTCATGCGGAAGCGGGTTGCGTGTCACGGCGGAAATAATATTTTCATCCTGAGCATACAACACGCTAGCGGTAAACGGTTTTCCTGCCGAGTCCGTGTTACTCACAACATTACGATATAAATCATGCAAAATATTCCAGCGATGAGTCACCAAAATAGTCTGTAATCCCATATTTTTGATGGTTTCTAAGGCAGGTTTTTCTTCATTATTTCCCTTTGGATGCATGTAAAGAGAACTTGTTTTACCGCCCCCAGTTGGGCCTTCTAGCTGCCAGAATCCGGCTATCGATTTATCAGTATGAGAGGAGGTGTTCAGGTGCTGGTTCAGCTTCAGCGCTTTTTCCAGTGCATAGCGAATAGTTGCATTATAAGAATGCAATTCAGTAGTGTGCATTTTTACCTCATTCAGTCATGTTATCGAGGTTAGTGTTCCCGGCGCATAAACACCGGAGATCATTTTTTGCACAAAAAGAATAGATCAGACTCAAAAATAATCAAAGTGAAATAAAAAACATGCGGAAACGATCATCTATATAATAGGTTTAAAACGTATTATATGAATAGGTGTATAAAAATACCAAATGGAGCTAGGACAGCAGCAGGCTCGTTATTCGTTACCTGCTAGAAACGGAATCAAATGCAAAGCTGGCATTTGGTTTCCGAATACTAAGGCTCAGAAATTTAGCATTTTTTAACTGAGCATGCTTTCCATGTACGATCCTTTCATATATGGAATGAGACTTTCCTTACCCAGTATCTGTATAAAGCTGTTTGTTATTGCGTGTTTTGATGGAATTTTATTCATTCAAATAAAGCTCTGCCATTCCATCTAAGCGACTTTTCACCGCTTTCCAGTTCGGCATCACGCTGCTGAGTAAGCGCCAGAACTTATCGCTGTGGTTGTGTTCAGCGATATGGCAAAGCTCGTGCAAAATTACATAGTCGATACATTCTTTCGGGGCTTTGATTAAATGCGGGTTGAGCATCAGGTTGCCTTTGGTGGAACAGCTTCCCCATTGTTTGGTCATGGGCAGAATCCGAAAGCTGGGAATGCCTTCAACCCAGGTTGTTTGAGGCAGTAACTCAGCCAAACGCTGGTGAAAAACCTGTTCCGCTTTCATGTGATACCAGCTAGAAACCAGTGTTTTGGTCAATTCGTATTTGTTTTCATGAAAGCGTTGAAGCGTCACGAGAAGTTTGCCTCGTTCCATTTTGACATTCGAAATCGCATTATGGTCTTCGACAACTTTCAGCACATAACGTCGTCCGAGGTAGAACTGCATCTCACCGCTGACATATGCTTTAGGCTGAACGTACTCTAAATGCCCTTGGAACTCTTTGAGTGCTTCATAAATCCACTTGGCTCGTTTCATCACGGCTTCATGAATATCACTGCGTTTCGCATCATCAGGGGCATTCACGACGACTTCACAGTTTGGGTGAACCTTGATGGCTATTTTTCGTTTTTTACCTTCAAGATGCGGTTTACGGACAACTTCGTAGGTGACAGCTTCATCGCCATAAATGAAGCTATATTCCTCTAGTTTTCCTTCGCTGGAACTAACCGATGTCATGAATGATGACCTGCCACACCTAAGCGGGTGATTTGAATAACATCAGCCAATAAGAGCCTTGCTACATCCAAACCCAAGCCAGCATCGCGCATGAATAGCGGTAAGAGCTTGAGGCGAATTTGATTCTCTATTTCTGAAGGATTGATCGAATATTCAGCGACCGCCGAAGTTACAATCGCATCGATCTGCATTGCGTAGTCGAAACACTCTTGTTCAGAGAGTGGATTAGTCGGCAAATGTTTCAGAAATAACCCGTAATATGATTGCACATGGCGTTTGATTTTTGGTGGCAGTTCAGCGAAACGGTCGGTTGGAATGCCTTCAACTTTTCGCTCTTTTACCTGTTCTTCAAAATCGGCAAATAACAGGTACTGTTTTACGGGGGCATCAAACATCTCTTTGGCTTGTTCGATGGCTTTTTTCAGCAAGTTGGAGAAGTATTCTTGTGCATACGGATCATCCGCCAGATCTTGTTCAATCATCTTGGTGATACGACCTGTGATGACATCTTTTTGGTTACGGGCTTCATCATCACCCATTTCTTCTGGCTGGGCGGCTTTCCCCATATTTCCAACCAGATAAGCACCTTCTGGTTCTTTAATTTCAACACCCGCAATATGTTTATCAAGCAGGGCGCGGATATCTTCAGCATATTGATCATAATCGACGGTTTCTTCTGCATCTTCACGGACTTGTAGACGTAGTTCAGACATCGATTTCAGCGTCTTTTTGTATAAATCACGCTTATCGTCAAAACTCTTATCATCAAAGTAGGTCGCAGACTGCAAAGCCACTTTTAAACAGTTGGCGAACAGCGTTAATGCGGAATAGAAATCTTCCCGTTTTTTCAGATTGGTATCGGTGAGTTGACCATCAATGGTTTCGATTTTCGGCGTGAGCGCCTGACGCAGTGCCTGACCATCTTGTTTGTTTTTGACATCCGCAAAAATAGCCCATAGATCGTTATACAAACTTGGCAGTTTTTTGTATTCGGTATCCATGCGGCTGTAGAGACCTTTCAGATCGTCAATATCAAAACCGCCCTGCGTGCGCTCGGCCAGCTCTTGATAGTCGGCAATGGTTGCATCCAGCTCTTTGAGAATGCCGCGATAATCGATGAGATAACCAAACTGTTTTTTCTGATGCAGACGGTTTACCCGCGCAATCGCCTGAATGAGATTGTGCTGCTTTAGTGGTTTGTCGATGTAAAGCACGGTATTTTTCGGTTCGTCAAAGCCTGTCAGCAGCTTATCCACCACGATCATAAGATCGGGACCATCATCACGACCAAAGGCGTCAATGATCTGCTTGGTGTAGGCTTTTTCATCCATGCTGCCGACATTCTCTTTCCACCAGTTCTGCACCAGATCTTTGCTTTCACCGTCAACGGTATCGTGTCCTTCACGCGTATCGGGTGGTGACATCGCTACCACCGAGGTTACTTTGCCAATCTTATCCAGTAGCTTTTTGTATTGAATTGCCGATGTTTTTGAATCGCAGGCCAGTTGACCTTTTAGCCCCTGATTTTTGAAATTCTGGAAATGGTCAGAAATATCATAGGCAATCAATTCCAAACGACCTTCGGTTTGGTAGATCTGACCTTTTTGTGAGAACTTTTTCTTTAAATCGGTACGCTGTTTTTCAGAGAGCTTATCGGTAGCACGGTTAAACCAAGCATCAATCGCTCTGTCGTTGGTGCTGAGTTCGGGGATGCGTTCTTCATAGAGCAGCGGTGTGACTGTTTTATCTTCCACCGCCTGCTGCATAGTGTAAGAGTGAATGATCTTGCCGAATTTGTTTTCGGTTTTGTCATCTTTCAGCAGGGGTGTGCCAGTAAAACCGATATAGGCGGCTTTCGGCAGTGCTTGCTGCATAAAGATATTGTTCGAACCATTCTGGCTGCGGTGGCCTTCATCGACCAACACAATGATATCGGGGCTGTCGTTATAGCATTCCGGTAAGGTGATGGCTGTGCCGAATTTATTGATGATCGAGAAGATGATCCGCTCATTGCCTTTACCGATCTGTTCGGCAAGTCGTTTGCCAGTGGTCGCCATGGCGTCTTTTTTATCTTTATCTGATAACGCACCACCAGATGCAAAGGTTCGGGCGAGCTGATCTTCCAGATCAACACGATCTGTCACGACTACCACGCGACACTGTGCCAGTGCTTTCAGCCAGATCAGCGCTTTAGAAAGAAACACCATCGTGAACGATTTACCAGACCCTGTGGTGTGCCAGATCACGCCGCCATTGCGAGCGCCATATTCATCAAATGACGTAACTCGTTCAATCAGGGCTTTGATGCCAAACACTTGCTGATAACGAGCAACGATCTTGCCTGCTTTCTTATCAAACAGGGTAAATAGGCGGGTCATTTCTAACAGGCGATCATGACGCAGTAGCGACACCAGTAACCGATCTTGATCGGTAACAACCAGCTCTCCGCCTGCAATCAATGATAGATATTCATCACGGACTTTGCCGGGGCGGTGGTCAAAGAGCAGCTCGAGTTTATCTTTTGGAAGTGGCGTGTTTTTCAGACGAGTATAGGTTGCCTCGGTGATCTGTTCTTCTTTCCACTTGGCCCAGAATTTACTGTCAGTACCACAGGTTGCATACAGCCCCTCATTGCCATTGACCGAAAACAG
>JAYSBB010000117.1:0-6802 GCA_041915645.1 Tolumonas sp. | reverse complement strand
CCAGCAGATGTCAGCGACAGGCGTCGGGTATTCCGCACCATTAGTTTCACGCCAAGGTGTGCTTCCAGCGCAGCGATCTGGCGTGTGACGACGGAACGGGCTAAGCCCATCTGTTCGGCGACGGCGGTGAAACTACCGGATTCTACAATGCGTACAAATAAGTGCATGGCATCAAGTCGATTCATTGTTGCTATTCCAGCAATTGATATTTCGCTATTGTCCTCTATTTGGCATCAATCTAAAAGACTATAGTTCGCTCAACAACACCAACCGGTGTTTGAAATTTGTTCATCACTTATTCCATTTAAATGAGGAGATCCACCATGCAGATCATTAACCGTTTCGGACCACTGGTCGGCCGTATTTTGATTGCGCTGATTTTTGTCATGTCAGGTTTTGGCAAGATCACGGGTTTTGCCGGCACCGTCGGTTACATTGCCAGTCATGGCTTGCCACTGCCACAGTTAGCGGCTATCGCAGCAATTATTGTTGAATTGGGCGGTGGTTTGATGGTGATCGTGGGTTGGAAAGCGCGTTGGGCCGCTGCCGCAATGTTTATTTTTACCGCGATGGCCGCGTTTATCTTCCATGCTTATTGGGCGGCACCGGTTGAACAAGTGCAAAACCAAATGATCCACTTCATGAAAAATATTTCGATGATGGGCGGTCTGTTGTATGTGGTGGTGCATGGCAGTGGTGCGTTGAGTTTAGATAAAGGTAACGCGTCTAAGTAATCGTGGGTCACCCTCTATACTTTTAAGTCTCTTTCCGTCGTGATTGTTATCAGAGGAGTTACGTATATGTTGGAAGTCAGAGCGTCATCCGATCGAGGCCATGCCAATTTTGGTTGGTTACTGTCAAAACACAGTTTTTCCTTTGGTAATTATTACGATCCGCAGCAGCTTGGTTTTTCCGATTTGCTGGTGATCAACGACGATCAAGTCAAGCAAGGGAAAGGTTTTGATACACACGGACACCGTGATATGGAGATTTTTTCCTATGTGCTGGAAGGGGCGTTGGAGCACAAAGATTCGATGGGTACGGGCTCCGTGATCCGACCAGGCGATGTACAGATGATGAGTGCCGGTTCCGGTATCCGCCACAGTGAATACAACCCTTCCCGTGAAGAGTTGGTGCATTTTTTACAGATCTGGATCGTGCCCAATCGTAAAGGCGTGACCCCACGTTATCAGCAACAACATTTTGCCGATGCGGAAAAACGTGGCCAGTTACGCTTGATTATTTCACCGGAAGGAGAAGCGGGTTCACTGTCGGTATATCAGGATGTGCGTGTGTATGCCGGGTTATTTGACGGTGATGAAACGCAGACCTTCACCTTGCCGGATAACCGCTATGCCTATGTGCATGTTGCGCGTGGCAGCATCGAAATCAATGGTCAGCAGCTCTCTGCGGGTGACGGTGTTCGGATCAGACAAGAGCAGCACCTTTCCTTGCAACATGGTGTCGCGGCTGAAGTGCTGCTGTTTGATCTGCGCCCCAACGAGCTGGCGCTGGTGCGTTGATCGTTAGTTAAGCCTTTACTCTTCTGTTGGGATGGCCGCCAGCGTGGCGGTCAGTAATTGCCAGAAACGTTCCACCGAAGGAATGGAAACCCGTTCCTCCGGTGAATGTGCTCCTTTGATGGTCGGACCGATCGAGACCATATCTAAATCCGGATAGGCTTTCTTAAACAGACCACATTCCAACCCGGCGTGGATCACCATGATATTGGCTTTATGACCAAATAAGCGCTGATGTTGTTGTTGCGTGATCTGCATAATGGGTGAATTTGGTTCTGGTGCCCAACCGGAATAATCGCCGGAAAACAGACACTGTGCGCTACTTAAATTCGCAACCGCCGAAAAACTGGAACGCAAATGCCAGCGCCCCTCATCGGTGAGCGAACGCACAAATGATATCGTGGTTAATGTTGTGCCTTCCGTCTTAATGACCCCAATATTGGTCGATGTTTCCACCACGCCTTTTACGGCGTGACTCATGCTGATCACACCATTGGGCTGGGCGACTAATCCGGCTAACAGTTGTTGCTGACAGTTTTGTTTTAACACTTGTTCGACGGTTTGAGTGTTAGAAGCTATAAGCTGTAAACCGCCATCACTGTGTTGAAACTCTTTTGTCAGTAACTGTGCTTCTTGTGCCAGCCATGTCGTTAACTCATGCTGCTTTGCGATGGGAATTGAGATCAGCGCAGAGGCTTCCCGTGGTATGGCATTACGCAAGGTTCCGCCACTAAGAGCACTGATTCGGATCGGCAATGCTTGCTGCAAGCGGAATAAGGTACGGCATAACAGCTGATTGGCATTGCCGCGACCTTCATGAATATCAAGGCCGGAATGCCCCCCCTGCAAACCAGTCAGCTGCAGTTGATAGGTTTGATAATCCGCTGGGTTGGGTTCAAAGGTCAGTTCAAAACAAAGTTTTGCTTCTAAGCCACCGGCGCAGCCCATGTAGATATCACCATCTTGTTCGGCATCGGTGTTGATCAGAATTTTGCCTTGTAACCAATCAGGTTGCAGTGCAAACGCACCGCCCATGCCGGCTTCTTCGTCAACGGTAAATAGCACTTCCAACGGCCCATGTTTCAGGCTGGGGTCAGTTAATACCGCCAAACAAGCTGCGACACCGATACCATTATCCGCACCCAGCGTGGTGCCTTTGGCGCGTACCCAGTTGCCATCAATATAAGGCTGGATTGGATCGCGGGAAAAGTCATGGTCGTTACTGGCTTGCGGCACCATATCGAGATGTGCCTGCAATATCACGGGTTGGCAGTGCTCCATGCCTGCTGTCGCCGCCTTGCTGATCAGCAAATTACCTTTAGCATCATTTTTTGAACTGAGTTTTTGCGTAGCCACCAACGAAGCAATCCAGTCACTTAAGACCTGCTCGTGCTTGGAAGGATGCGGGATCTGGCAGATCTGCGCGAAAAAAGTCCACAGGCGGGATGGTTGCAGTCGGGTTAGCATAGTCATGATTATTTTATCCGCGTGTGTTTAGGTCGACATGATTTGGCGTTGTACGCGATTGGTAATTTTAATTACCAGCTCATAGGCAATTGTGCCGATATGCCGCGCCACTTCTTCGGCTGGCAGGCCATTACCCCACAATATCACCTCATCACCGGCCTGATCGTGGCTATCAGGGCCAAGATCAACCGTCATCATGTCCATCGACACGCGTCCAACCAATGCGACTTTGCGACCATTGACTAAAACGGGTGTTCCGGCAGGCGCCATACGCGGATAACCATCGCCATAACCCATCGCGACGACACCAATGCGAGTATCGCGCTCGGCCACCCAATGGCCGCCATAACCAATGGTTTCACCGGCTTTATGTTCACGCACCGCAATGAGCTGACTTTTCAGTGTCATGACGGGCAATAACCCTTCATCGATACCGTTACTTTCCGCGCGTGGCGAGATGCCGTATAACGCAATGCCGGGGCGAACATAGTCGAAATGGGCATCTGACCAATATAAGACACCAGCCGAGTTTGACAGGCTTTTTTCACCGGGGAAGGGTGCTGTTGCAGCAACAAAGCGGTTTAATTGTTCGAGCGTGGTGGCTGATGACAACTCGTCAGCTTGATAGAAATGGCTGACAAAACCCACATCACCCATGACATTCGCCGAGTGTGTTAACTGACTGACATAATGCGCAACTTGTTCCGGGTAAATCCCGATGCGGTGCATGCCGGTGTCGATTTTTAACCAGACCTTCAACGGGCGGGCTAACGAAGTTGAGAGAATATCGGCTAATTGTCCGGCATGATGTATCACCGGCTGAAACTGAAATTGTGCGGCAATGTGTAAATCGTCGGCGCAGAAACAACCTTCCAATAAGATAATGGGTTGGATGATCCCCGCTTGGCGCAAAACGACGGCCTCTTCAATGCGGGCAACGGCAAAGGCATCGGCGGCAGACAAGGTTTTTGCTACCGTCGTTGCACAATGGCCATAGGCATTACCTTTTACGACGGCAACAATCTTACTGCGCGGACTGAGTTGCTTTATGACATTAAAGTTATGTTGTAAGGCATTCAGATCAATTTCAGCCTTTGCAGTTAACATGGTGACCACCTTAGATAAGGACTAACGTAATTTATGTTCTCTATAGTTGTATATGCTTACAGTTTTGCATTTTACCTGTCAAATTAACCTATAAATTTAATGTTAATAGATATTAATTCTTATAAAATGGAAAATAAAAAATTTTAAATTGGCTTTGATTTATTCTTGATTGTTTTTAAGTTAATAATTTTAAAAAAATACTATTTTTTAGCGTATATGCTTAATTTGTGTCTTTTTACTATTCATTAAAACTGCAAAAACGCCCCAAATTGGCGATCTAAAACCATTCAGATGCACTAGTTTGATGCGAAAATTCATCAAAAAGCTCGTAAAGTCTAAAGTCATTAAAATTCATATAAATCAAATGGATATGTTTTATCGGCCTAAAAATGGCTTATAAAAAACTACTACCGATAAAAAAATGATTTTGTTTTGGATTTTAATTTTTATTTTTGCCATTTATTTAGTTTATATGTCTATGTTTATGTTGTTTTGTTGGTTTTATGTGTTGGTATTTTGTGATTATTGACAATATTGTTTTTGTATAACTATTATCATCTCAACAAAAACAACCCCCTGTTTTTTGCCAGCGATATATCAGTTGGTGTGGTATCGCTCTATCAGTTGATAATCTTTTTGTTGAGGATGATAAATATGGAAATTCAAAAACCTTACCTGCTGTTTTTAGGCGATGCGCATGACATTCTGGCCGCTAAAGTGGCGATTGGTATCAAACAATGGCACCCAGAATACTGCGTTGGCCAATTCCGTATGGAAGATTGTCATGCTGATTGTGACCTGCCAGATATGGATATCGCTGCTGCGAAAGCTGCTGGTGCTAAAACACTGGTCATTGGTGTCGCAAATCGTGGTGGCATCATCTCTGACAAATGGATTTCTGTGCTGACTGAAGCGCTGGAAGCGGGTATGGATCTGGCGTCTGGTCTGCACAATCGTCTGACGGACGTGCCAGAAATCAAAGCACTGGCTGACAAGCTGGGTCGTAAACTGTTTGACGTGCGTCATCCAACGCAGACTTTCCCTGTTGCCAACGGTAAAAAACGTGAAGGTAAACGTCTGTTGCCAGTTGGCACCGACTGCTCTTGCGGCAAAATGTACACCGCACTGGCGATTGAAAAAGAGATGCTGGAACGCGGCATGAAAGCCACTTTCCGTGCCACTGGCCAGACCGGTATCTTGATCAGCGGTGCCGGTGTGAGTATCGATGCGGTGGTGTCTGACTTCGTTGCTGGTGCAGTCGAAGTGTTGGCACCAGCAAACGATGCGGATCACTGGGATGTGATTGAAGGTCAGGGCTCTCTGTTCCACCCATCATTTGCGGGCGTAACGACCGGTATTATTCACGGTGCACAAGCTGATGCACTGGTGCTGTGTCACGAACCAACTCGTACCACCATGCGTGGCGTAGACTACCCAATCGTGGATCTGGGCGAGTGCATGGCGCTGAATCTGGCGATGGCTAAACTGACTAACCCAAATGCCCGTTTCGTGGGTATCTCTGTTAACACCGCTAAGTTGTCTGAAAAAGAGGCGATTGCACTGATGGCCGATATCGAAGAGAAATATGGTCTGCCAACCGTTGATCCATTCCGTCAGGGTATGGGCCGCATTGTCGATCAACTGTAATTCGTTAGGGTGGAATGAGTATGGAAATCCGGGTATTTAGCGAAAGCTGGCCGATCCGAGGCTCATTCACCATCTCGCGCGGCAGCAAGACTGCCGCCGATGTCGTGGTGGTGGAACTCACGCAAGACGGCGTGACGGGGCGTGGCGAATGTGTGCCTTATGCGCGCTACAGTGAATCGGTGCCAGGGGTGATCGCTCAGATCGAAGCGCTGATCCCGGCGATTCGCGATGGTTTAGATCGCGAAGGTTTGCAATCAGCCATGGTGGCGGGTGCGGCACGTAATGCCCTTGATTGCGCATTCTGGGATCTGGAAAGCAAACAACATCGCCAACGTATTTGGCAACGTCTGAATAAACCTGCTCCAGAAGCCTTATTGACGGCGTATACCTTGTCGTTGGATACCCCGGAAAATATGCAGCGTGCGGCGACAGAGAACGCATTCCGCCCCTTATTAAAATTGAAGTTAGCCGGTGCTGGCGATCTCGATCGTGTTGCTGCGGTGCGTAAAGGCTCTCCGGCGGCGCGAATTATTGTTGATGCCAATGAAGGTTGGAACGAGCAGATCTATCGTGAGCTGATCCCGGAATTGCAAAAGCTCGGCGTTGAGATGATCGAACAACCACTGCCCGCCGGTGACGATGCCATTTTGGCATCACTGCCACGTCCGATCCCGATCTGTGCCGATGAGTCTTGTCACGATAGCGCCACCTTGCATGAGTTGGTCGGGCGTTACGACATGATCAACATCAAGCTGGATAAAACCGGCGGGCTGACCGAAGCGCTTGAACTGCGTAAGCAAGCGGAAGCCGCTGGCATGAAGATCATGGTGGGTTGCATGTTGGCTTCGTCATTAGCCATGGCACCGGCATTTGTAGTGGCACAGGGCGCACAAGTGGTCGATCTGGATGGCCCGTTGTTGCTGCAAAAAGATCGCGAACCAGGTTTTGATTATTCCGACAACCTGATGCATGCACCCGATGCGGCATTGTGGGGCTAAATTAAATTGAATATTAAGGAGTCGGCCATGAGTCGCATTGTGTATGTTGATGGTCAGTATGTT
>JAYSBB010000116.1:0-6906 GCA_041915645.1 Tolumonas sp. | reverse complement strand
ATATCATGAAGCAGCCAGAGGATCACTCAATAGGCAAAAGGGGATCATGGGACGATCGTCTCATTTAGGTAGTCAATACCATCTCGCTGAACAGTTACGACAAAATGATTAGATCAGACTGAAGCAGAATAAAGCGAAGGGATAGAGCAGAAAATTTCAGGGGCCTGAAAATGATGAGGCACCGCTAAGCAGTGCCACATCAAGAGGATTATTCTTAAAAGAAAAATTATTTCTTGTAAGAAGTAGCCAGGTTGTCCAGACGAGCGTTAGCGCGAGCAGCTTCTGCTTTAGCGTCAGCAACGTCAGCAGCCAGTTTGCTCTGACCGTCTTTGATTGAACCAACTTCAGTAGCCAGCTGGTCGATTTTACCAGTCAGGGTCTGAACGTCAGATTCGATTTTAGAAGTGTTCGCACAACCAACCAGCAGGGTTGAGCTCAGAGCGATGGTGCCCAGCAGTACTTGATACTTGTTCATGATAACTCCTTTGACTTTATTAGGATGGCTTCAAAGCCTCAATAGTATGACACAAAATCGGTCATACGAATCAATACTAACGGAGATTTTTTTGCATTTTGCACCAAAAACTCACCGTACTGATTCTTGCCGCTATCTTCTCCGATTTGTGCTCAGCAAACAATCGCTATGATAGGACTCAGACAGAAAAAACACGAAAATTACCTTGTTACATCAATTTCTGAACGATTTTCCTGCCATAGCCGAGTCATTTGCGTCACCAGATCGGCCCGGGTATAGGGTTTTAGCAATAATGGCCAGTTTAACGTCGCCACCTGTTCACTAAAATCATGGCCGCTGACCAACAACAACTTTAACTTGCCATTGAGCTGTTGCGCCTGTTGCACCACTTCGATCCCGCTGGCCTGACCCGGCAGCACAATATCACTGATAAGTAACTGAACATCGGGGATGGTTTTCACCCACGTGAGTGCCTGCGCACCACAGTCGGTATCCATCGTCAGACAACCCATGCTATGCAGATACTCACACAAGGTTTGCCGCACATCAGCCTGATCTTCCAGCACGACTACCAAGGGCATTTCTTTCGTTGACCAGACCGGCGTTGGTGTCGCCGCTGAAGGTAACGCCACCGGATCGGCTTCTGCACAAGGTAATTGCAGACGCACACAGCTGCCGCGGTGCGGTTCACTGTCAATTTGCACACGGCCACCCGACTGGCGCACAAAGCCATACACCATGGATAAACCGAGCCCGCTGCCCTTCCCGGCCGCCTTGGTGGTAAAAAACGGCTCAAACACCCGCTGCAACACTTCGACGGTCATACCACAGCCTTGGTCGATCACCTCTACCGTGACCATATCCTGTACCCGGCCACTGGTACGCTCGACGCGTTGGTTAAATAAACGAATACGGATGGTGCCGCTGCGCCCTTCCATCGCATCACGCGCATTGACCACCAAATTGAGCAGACTGTTTTCCAGTTGGTTGGCGTCCATCCAGGCGGCACGCAGATCGGGCTGAATATCCAACTCCAGGCGCAGGGTCGCAGGTAACGAATGCTCCATCAGCTCGCGCAGGTTGGTAACCAGTTCCGCCAAATCAATGGCTCGCGGGCGCAACGCTTGCTTACGCGAGAATGCCAATAGTCGCTGCGTCAACTGCGCGCCACGCTCGGCAGCTTTGTAGGCGCGTTCAATTCGCTGACGGGTGCGTTCTTCCAGCTCGTCGGTCTGCAGCAGCTCCAGATTACCTAAGATCACCGCCAGCAGGTTATTAAAGTCATGCGCAATACCGCCGGTCAGATGCCCGACCGCTTTCATCTTCTGACTGTGGATCAGCTCCGCTTCCAGCGTTTTACGATCGGTTCGATCTAACACCATGCTGGCGATGCTCTTATTGGTCAGCCGGTTCAGCCGCAACTCGACATACCGATCCCCAGCCAACTGCAGTTCCAGCGTCAGCACACTGTCGTCATCGCGCCATAAGTGATCGGGTGATAACGGCTTACCGTCACTACGCTGGGCGCCATGCTGTTGCAAGCGCTGTAATAATTCACGGAAATGACAGCCGTGGACAATCTGTTCCATCTGCAACAATGAAGCGTATTGTGGGTTACACACCACCAACGCACCATTGGCATCAAACAACGCAAAACCATCGCGGATGGAAAGGAAGGTAGTTTCCAGTTGGATGCTTTTTTCTTTAAATAGCTTGGTGACGCGCGCGAGTGAGGCTGCATTGTTGGCAAACACGTTAAACGCCCGAGCCAGATCGCCGAGTTCGTCTTGCCGGTGCAACGCAGGCACCCGCACTGTGCGTTCACCCTTGGTCAGCCGGGTCATGGCATCGGCAATCGCCGACACCAGCACACCGAGATTGTTATAAATAAAATTACCCGCCAGTGCGGTAATGATCACCGCCAATAAGCCAAATATTTCAATGGTAAAGGTACTGGTTTGTAACTCGTTGTGCGTGCGTTCAGCGCGAGCGCTGGCAGAACGCACGACCAATTCCACATACTGGTTGATGTCTTGGTCTAACAGGCTGACCAATGCCTTAATGCGGAAGGTGTGATAGGCCACAGCCAGATCACTGTCTTGCAGTTTTTGATTCAAAATATCAACTGGCAGCAAAGTATCACACAACACATGCAAGGTCTTTTGTCGGTGAGGGTCGGCGTTCGATATCGACTCGCTCCACTTTTGTCTGATCTCTGCGAGTTTTTTCAGCACATCCGGCGAAGCCGGAATAGTTAACGTCATGGTTAGTATGTCGTTTAATAGCGATTGTTCCAGCTTGGTCGGCCAACCATTTCCATCTTCTTTGGCCAGTAATTCTAATTGCGATTGCGCCTGATAAATAATGCCGAGCAGATCATGGCGTTCCAGATGTCGTTGCCGAGTCAGGTCTAACAACCGGCGAACACTGTCTTGTAATTCATTACTGCGCTGATGAATACGGTCGATGAGTTGCGGTTGTTTCTGTGCTAGCGGCGCAGCCGCCATTTTGGCTAATGAGTTTTGCAGCGATTGCAGAGCATTTTTCAGTTGTCCTGATTCACTTTGATACTCCAGTGCACCGATCACCGCGTCAGACTCACCGCAACGGTCGCCACTTTTGCGGTATTCACGCCGACTGCCATGCCACTGTTCATTTCCATCAGCGTGCTTTCTTGCATTTCTGTCAGTAATTTCCCGGCATTGTTAAAACCAAACACCGCGATAATGCCGGTTGCCAGGGTGAGAGCTACCACCAGCACATTGAATAATAACAACCGGCCTTTTACACCCGAAAAGAAAGGATAACGACGAGCAACACTCAGTGACATAACTGATTCTCATAACAAAAATGGCCTCCAGATTAGCGGCTGCTATTCTGGCGTTTCACCGGCAGGGAAAAAAAGATGCAGGAATATTAGAGGGGTGGGTTTGTAAAACTATTGATGAGGAAGATTATTTTGAATCAATGGCGGGTGAGATTTTACCAGGAGGGCATCGGTTTGGTTCAGCAGAAAAGATATTCAGTGGGTTTAACTCTGGTTATGAATGGACAGATTATAATTATCCTGTACCGGACAGTTGGCATAATAAGTTTCCGTCTGGTGCTGAAATTATTAAATATCTCCCATCGGTAGCCAAATTTCGCTCAAAAAATCCGGATGATCTGCTGATTGAGCGCAGGAATGCTGAATATTCATTATTCCGCAAAATTGAAGAAATTCATGTATTAGAACAGGTCAAAGCAGGATTTGATTCTGTTGATTCATTTATTGATTTGGCTAACTCGGTGAGTAATCGCAGAAAATCCCGCTCAGGGAAATCTCTGGAGTTACACCTTGAAACACTGTTCACAGAGCAGTCACTCACGACATTTTCAACGCAGTGTGTGACGGAGGGAAATAAACAGCCTGATTTTATCTTTCCGTCTTGTTTTGCTTACCATGATTCTGACTGGCCATCTGAACGACTTCGGATGTTAGCAGTCAAAACAACATGTAAAGACCGTTGGCGGCAGATTATCAGCGAAGCTGACCGTATCAAAGAGATACACCTGTTTACTCTTCAGGAAGGTGTTTCATGCAATCAATATCAGGAGATGCGTAGTGCAGGAGTAAAACTGGTAGTGCCGCTTTCTCTGCACCGCAAATACCCTGAGGATATCCGGAATGAGCTGATTTCGCTTACAGATTTTATTGAAGAAACCAAAGCTCTCTACGATGTAAAAGAATAAACAGTATGGAAAACGGCATTAGCAGCAACAGGGTGGGCAGCATGTTGATGATCAGGATGATTCTTTTACTGGCCGGATGCCCAGTTGCGACAACCCTGTTTTTATCAGAACGATATTCAAAGCTATCAACCCCATCTAGCAGCAGAGCCTGATAGTTACAGGCTCTGCTGTTATCAACCGCACCTACACCCCATACCCCATCAGTTTCAGCAGTTTTTGCGCCTGCTCGACGGCATCCTGCCGATGCAGAATGCCCAGTTTCTGATACAGATTGCGGATATGCGTTTTGATGGTAGTAGCCGCGACATCCAGCTCAACCGAGATCTGCTCATTGCTGTAACCAGAGTAAATCAGCCCCAGCACCTGCCACTCACGCTGTGTTAGCGGGCTGGTGCGGATCAGCTCCGGTACATTCGGGTGATTCAGCAATTTTTCGACAAACCCCTCATCGAAATGGGCAAATTTGTGGCGGTGATGCTGATTGATATCTTTCAGCAGCCGCTGCGCTTTGTGCTGCTCCATCTCCGACAAGGTATTCAGCTGCAACAGCTGACGCAATAGTTGCGCGACGATCTCACCTTCGATGACGAAATGGCTGACAAAACCGGTGCGATTCGACAGCGTCAGTGCTTCCATCAACGCCCGTTGCGCTTCACTGCGTTCATTGCGCTGCCAATGCAGTACCGTGCAGAGCAGCAAGTTGCGATTCAGATCGCTGTAGAGGTTCAAGCGGTTCGCTTCCGCATTCAAATGCGTGAGAATTTCATCGGCTTGCGCATACTCTTCCAACAGCAGATGCGCACGGGCAATATTACGCCACTGCCCTTGCAGGAAATGGTTACAGGCGGCTTCCGGGCGTTCGGCCTGCGCCAGCCAGTTGCGCACCGACTGTTTATCGCCAGTCATTTGCCAATACAGCAGACGCGGAATATCGGCGTTGTTGATCCAGTCACTGTGGTAATCGGCGTTATGCAGCAACACCTCGCAGCGTTGCAGATGCTGGCTGGCATTGTCGATATCCCCGCGCGCCAGCGACACCTTCGCCAGCATGGCAACACACTGCAGCTGCTGTTTCTGCTCATAACCAGTCAGCACCTGCAAGCCTTGCCGGGCGCAGCTTTCTGCCTCATCCAGCCGGTACCATGACCACAACACCTGGGCCCGCACCCGCAGCAAAAATTCATGCAACGGTAGCTGTTCGAGATGTTGTGCCTGTACCAGCTCCAGCGCTTTATCCTGCACTTCATAGGCCGCTTGCAGGAAACCTTGCGCGATCAAAATTTCGCTTTGCTGCAACAAGGCCCACAATGCGTAATGATAGGTACCATGCCGCCGCGCCATCTGTTCAGTGCGTTGCATCATCGGTAACGCGCTGCTGAGCTGCCCCAGATAATGGTGCACTTCACCGATCACCGAAGTGGCGACAATACGGCCATAAAAATTGGTTTGCGGTAATTGAGTCAGCGCTTCGCTCGCCAGATCAATGGCCTCTTCCGGGTGATTGGCATTCAGAGCCACCTGCGCGCGCAGCGCATTAAATTCGCCTTGTAATGCGTCGTTCAGCCGCATCTGATGTTCCGCCATCGCCTGTTTGGCGCGCTCCAGCAACGCATCGACCTGCGTATAGCGGTGCTGACTTTGCGCCAGCCAAGCTTGCAACAACACCAGATTCCGGCTTTGAATGAGCTCAGTATAAGGCAGTGCCTCAAGACAGCTCGACAGCAACGCCAACTCGCCATGATGAAATAACGACCAGCCGTATTGCAGTAAAATTTCGCGCAGCAACAGCGCATCGTTAGCCGCCAGCGCATGATGGATCGCTTCCGACGGAATGTTCATCGCCTGCCAGCCCGCCGCCGCACGACGGTGTAATTCCGACAACTCAGCCGCCAGTTCCTGCTGACAGCAGTGCTGCAGGAACGCAGCAAATAACGGATGGAAACGGAACCAGATAGTGTCGCCATCCATATCCATGCGTTGTAAAAACAGACCGCGACGTTCGAGATCACTCAATTGTGCCAGCCCATCTTGGCGACCCGTTAAACGCGTCACCAGTGTGTCATTCATCGAACGCAACACCGAACAGCGCAATAAGAAATCACGGGTGGGCGCATCAATGCGATCCATCACCTCTTCGGCTAAATATTCCCACAGATAGGTGGTGTTCAGGCCGGATAAACGACGCGCCGACTGGTGTACCGATGAGCGTGATTCTGGCGCCGACAGCGCAATCAATTGTAGTGCCGTGGCCCAGCCTTCCACTTCATCACACAGCGTGGCGCTCTCCTGTTCATCCATCGGTGTTGGCAGTCGGTTGAGGAAAAATTGCTGTGCTTCCTGATGGTTAAAGGCCAACAGCTGATCATCCAGCTCAAGCAGTTGCTCACGCACGCGTAGATTGGCGATGCCTAATGGCGGCAGCGTGCGGGAAATCACCACCAGCGTCAGATTATCGGGCTGGTTGCGCAGGAAAAAGCGCATCGCCTCATGAATTTCTTCGTTATCGATCAGGTGATAATCATCGATGATAAGATAGGTCGGTTCGGTCCAATCGGCCAGTTCGGCGAAAACCTGCCCCAGCAGTGACGACAGACGCGCGTATTGATGTTTCTGACTCAGCGCTTCACTTTTGACGCAATGACCCTGGGTGGCATGTTGTAAGGCGGCCACCAGATAACGGGCAAACCGTTCCGGTTGAT
>JAYSBB010000115.1:0-6927 GCA_041915645.1 Tolumonas sp. | reverse complement strand
TTACCGTCCGAAAAAGTGTTTAGGATTTAAGCAGCCAGCCAAGGTTTTTGAAGAAATGAGGCTAGCCGCTTAAATTGGAGAGTGTCGCACTTCGGACTTGAATTCGGGGGTGTTTAATAAATATTTCCGGGATGAACTTGCTTATTTGACTCGTTATGCTCCCAATCGAGCCAAATTAACATTAGATCAAATTAATCATGTTGATGCGGTTGGACATATTCAGGATATAACTGAAGCCGTCAATAACTTATACTAAACACCTCGTCAATTAACGTAGGATAAATTATGGAATTCTGGCACGGTTTTATTACGTTAACGGTAATTCATCTCCTGGCTGCCGCATCTCCTGGCCCTGATTTCGCGTTGGTTTCACGCCAAGCTTTATTACAAGGGCGTCGGGCGGGTTTATGGGTAAGCCTCGGTATTGCTCTGGGCTTAGGTATTCATATAGCTTACTCTGCCGCTGGCTTAGCCACGCTGATTGCTCATTCCACTATGTGGATGAGTGCAATTAAATTGATTGGCGGCAGCTACCTGCTTTACCTGGGTTTTCAAGGTATTCGCGCTAAAGCCCAATCTGGTGTTATCACCAATGAGCCGGCTGTTATCATGGATGTTGCCGCACATCGCCTAGTCGGTAAAGGTTTTCTGTGTAATGCCCTAAACCCTAAAGCGCCAATCTATTTTCTGTCATTATTCACGATTGTGCTGTCTCCAAATCTGCCGGCGAGCACCTTAGTTATCTATGGTGTTTGGATCATGCTACTGCAGCTATTTTGGTTTAGCCTCATCACGCTGTTTTTCAGCCAACCCACCATACGCCGTCGCTTCCTCGCTATCAGCCACTGGATCGACCGCGTCTTTGGTGTCGCCATGGTTGGATTGGGGTTGAAGGTATTGTTGAGTAAGAATTGATATTTATTCCGCATAGGCCATACCGTTTTATGTGTTGGTATGGTCTACATTTAATTGCGTTAATTACCCAGAAAAAATAATACGATTAATATTTTTTATCTTAGATGCCGACTTTGACGCTTTTGCTTGCGATACTTTCCCGCAGCCAGCACCGTGTGCACCAGCCGGTTTATGGGGTAATCCGGCAGCTTCACTCTCGACTGATAACGCACTGCCACCTTGATTCATCATCACCGCAGGCCCGCTCAGTGTGATCCCACTGGGATCGAGTTTGATAAAACTGCCGCTCGCTTGTAGCGTGAGTTCCACGCCGGCGTGATAAATCGCTTGCTGATTACTTTGCCAGTGCAGGTTTTGCCCTGCCTGTAACAGATAATTTTGCGCAATCGCTTGTTCTAGACTGCCATCAATAGTGCTGTGCTGATTTTGTCGTCGTTCATAGGCCACATTCGCGTCAAAAGTCTGATGTTGTTCACCTTGTATCTCGCGATAATCATTCCCACCGACAACGCAATGATGGCTACCATCTATCTGCGTGTGACTGTTATGCCGGATCATGGCATCCCAGTCTTTTTCCGCCTGCCAGTGCAGCTGCTCTTTGCCTTTTTTATCTTCAAATCGCAATTCATTGATACCTCCACCTCCGGGCGTTGAGCTGGTGCGAATGCCACTGCGCGTTTGATGCAAAGGGAGATCCCTCGCTGTGGTTTGTTCGCCATTATGCAGACACCCCGTGATCAACGGTTTATCGGGATCGCCCTCCTCGAAACTCACCTGAACTTCTTGGCCTATGCGCGGTAATCTGACCGCACCATAGCCATTACCGGCCCAATCATGCATGACGCGGACCCAACAGCTGGTTTGCTCATTGTGCTTACCCTCTCTATCCCAATGGAATTGCACTTTGATTCGACCCAGAGCATCGGTATAAATTTCTTCTCCCGCAGGGCCCGTGACAATGGCGGTCTGAATGCCGTGCAGTCGTGGTTTTTCCGGAAACATGGCGGGTCGCCACGGCGTATCCCATGGCACAGCATGGAAATGAGCATCACAACGTGATTGACCATTACTGACTTCCTCCAGCACTTGCGGCTGTTCGCCAGATAAATCAACTTCGGTTAACAACCAGCGCGTGTTCACTGCGTGACAAGCATGCCCAGTCACCGGCAACAAATGCCCCACCCGCAACTGTGGCAAATTGCCCATGCCTTCCGCGGTGACAGTTTGCGCTTGTAACGCTTCCAAATGTCGTTGCGCGGTTTGCTGTGCGGCAGTTTGGCTCAGCTCACCGCTACGGTAGTGGTAATGATATAACTCGTAAGGTTCTTGCTGACTGCGCTCATCCGCTTTTTTATTTATCGCCTTCCTGGCGATTTTTGGGGCGGCGGAATGCTGCGCATTGGTCAATGTCAGCGGTTTTTGCAGGTTAAAGTAACGCCGCTCTACCATCGTAGGTGCAATACGGTGCCGCATTAGAAATGAGTGTAGCGTGTCAGCTTCTGCCGCCTGACCAGTGCCGGGTTTATAGATGACTGCCGCCAAATCTGCTGACCAGCCAGACGGATGATCCGTAAACACCAATTGGCTGTGTTTTTCAGTATGAGCGAAGTAATAGTGCATTCCATCTTCGCTTAGCAGACGAGTAATAAATTGCAAATCGCTCTCGGCATATTGCACACAGTAGTCGCGAGCCGGGTAAGTTGCGCTTAATTTCCACACGATCTGATCAGTGGGAATATGCTGCTCTTGCAACAGTTGTTTGATGATCTCAGGCGCGCTTTTTTGTTGAAAAATCCGTTGATTGCGCCCTAACCCCAGCCATGACAACGCGGGCCGTACAATCAACTGATATTGAGTGAGACGCTTACCTTGTGTCTGCCGACGAAACTGCCACACCTGTCCGTGATAGTAGCTGTTACCAGCACTGCCGATCAGCGTGAGCGTTACCGCTGTACCAAGCATTGTCTCTGGCGAGATATTCGCGGCTTCACTCACCATAGTGATGTTAAGTTCCCACGGTACATTTAAGACTTCCCGCCCTGAAAAACGTAAGACCTGAACAGATTCACCACAACCTGCCAATTCAAGCAAAAACCGTGGCTCATTTGCGCTGAACAGGGAACTGCCAAGGCTCGATAGTGCTTCGCTCAGGCTATCTAAAACGGACATTGAGCTCTTCCTTATTTTTATTAGAACCAGTAACGATTCAAATCTGCGGCAGAGAGCTGTGCTAGCACTTGCTGTAACGCAGCAAGACTGGTGCAGCGCTCTCGCTGCTGCCATTTCAACCCCTGTAGCAAGACTTTATCGAGCGGATGGCGACGGCCAAATATCGGAGAAATTGCATCATTCCGTGCGGCAGCTTCATCGGTGGTATCTTTAAATGGGTGCTCACCACGGAATAAGCGGTATAACACACAACAAACAGAGAAAAGATCACTGCTGATGGTCGCGGGTTGTTCGTTGAATAGTTCCGGCGCCGCATAACGACAGCTGCACGCGCGGATCATGTCGTTACGTATCGTCGATGGCTGATAGAGCCAGCGACTGATACCAAAATCGAATAAAGTCAGGTGATTATCAGGCGATACTTGAAAATTAGCCGGTTTAATATCGGCATGCACGACCCCTTGTGCATGGCAGTGCGCAACTGCATCCACCAGCTGTCGCGCGAGTTTTAATGCGACATCCGCAGGTAATAACTGCTGATAAAGTAACTGTTCGAGCGATAACCCATCCAACCATTCCATCACCAGAAACGCTTTTTGTTGCTGACGGCAAACATCAAACTGGCGCACAACAATAATATTAGGGTGCTTGAGACGCAGGGTGTTTTGGTATTCCATGAGCAACCGCTGTTCAGCTTGCGGCTGCTCGATCATGTCACTGCTGCACATCTTCACTGCCACGATATCGTCTGTCGCACCCAACGCACTCAGTAGTGTGTCATTGGCCCGATATACCACCCCCATACCACCGACACCCGCAATATTACGCAGCGCATAACGCATTTGCAGACATGGATATTCGGTAGATACCCCACGAGAAACCGGCGTGAAACTCCGATCATTATGCAACGCCACATTCATGCTAAACCGCCCATTTCTGTGCTGTTAATCGTTAGTTATGCCGCACAACCACGGCGGTAATGTTGTCGCTGGCCGCGCCAGCCAACGCGTGTTGCATCAAGAGCTTAACGGCTTGTTCAGGTACTAATGCGCTTAAACTTTTGATGAGCACATCGGTGGAAACTTCACGATAAAGCCCATCGCTGCACAACAACAGCATGTCATCGGCATACAGCTCAAACTCAGCGCTAGCCAGTAACAGATCGGAGCTCGCGCCAATGGCTCGGGTAATAACATTATTTTTAGGATGCTGCTTTGCCTCGTCGGGCGTGATGCGTTTTGCATTCACCCATTGCTG
Organism: Tolumonas sp.; assembly: GCA_041915645.1. Lineage (GTDB taxonomy): Bacteria > Pseudomonadota > Gammaproteobacteria > Enterobacterales > Aeromonadaceae > Tolumonas. Next base: position 2,586 of record JAYSBB010000115.1, on the reverse strand, counting down.
CACGAGGCTGTGATCTTCGCTGATTTGATAGAGCACGCCACGCCGTAATAAGTAACAGCGGCTATCGCCGACCCAAAGGCAACTGGCGCGGTCAGCTTGCGCGAGCAGCACCATCGCCGTTGACCCGATCATCTGCTGCGGAGCAGTTAGTGTTCGTTCACAACTCAGGTGAAAATTAACCGCTTGCAGTGCGCGAGCCGCCTGTTCAAGCCGTGATTCCAGCTCATCTGCCACTGAAATGCTCAGTAATGATTCCGCCACCAGCTGACTGGCGAGGCTCCCCTGTTGATGCCCGCCCATGCCATCTGCCACGGCCCATACTCCATGGATGCCATCGATGAGATAAGTGTCTTCATTAACCGGACACACATGCCCGCAACTGGTCGCCGCTGCCGACGACCAGTGTTTACCAGAGCTACATCTCAACATAGGGCGCTCACAGGTTTTCTGATAGGTCAAAACCAGCCAGCAACCGACGTTGTAATGGATTGGGAGTATGACTGCCGGAAAACAGGTATTGCGCTTGCCTACCCTGATGGTTGATCAACACCTCCAGTTGATCATCGCCACCATGTGGCCGCACCTCGCAGTGATCGAGCAACCGGAAGAGTGACCACGGGCCGCTTTGTTTGAGCTGTAAGGTCTCCCGACCGTTCAGATCTTGCAGCGATATACTGGCAGTACTGCTGCCTTGCGACATCGGCCAGCTCAGATCAATCGGCACAATCGGCCCATGTTGATAAACCAGAGACTGGCCGGAATAGACAAATTCTGCTTTCAACACGCTCGGATCAAGCTCCAGTGGTTGCACTTTAAATGACACGGCCGCCTGCCCACCCGCATCGGCAAAGAACGCTTTTTGGATCTGCACCGCATGCTGAAACTGCTGCAGAGAGCGACGACTGAGTCTGATTCCCTGCCCGTCAATGGAACGAGATAACAGCTCACCACCTTTGACGATAAAGAAGGGTTTCAGTGGGCCCGCAATAAACTGATCTAACACGCCGCCCTTTTTGAAAAACTCATTAAAATCGCCGAGCGTGACGTCTTTCTCGGCATCGGCAAACGGATAACGCCCCTGAATGGTGTTTTGATAGACCGATATCACATCGGTGCGATATTGCAGCTGCACATAATCAGCGGCTTTATCTAACGTCAGACGCCAAGCCTGGTCGCTTATATCCATAAACCAGGTGCGTACTGGCTCCGGTAATCGCTCTGCCGCAATGCGGATCTGCGTCAGCTCATCGGGCCGGCCAGACATGCGATTACTCGCCATCTGATACGCGGCCGATTCTTGATCCGGCGCATGCGCCAGCCCAGTCAGCATGGCTTGCAGCGTGTTCAATGCAGTCAAGGCATCCTGCATGGCCGGGGCTGGCGTACCGTTTTCCTGCAACAGTTGCTGATAGACGGCAAATTTAAGCGCAACGGCTTGCTTCGGCCCTTGCGCCTGCGCTTTTGCCAAGGCAGAGCTGGCTTTTCCCACCACCGCTTTCGCAAGTGGCCCTTTGCCGGTTTTCTTTAACACCGCAGCTTCTGCGTCATCCGTCACCGATTCCGGTAGTGCAAATAGGGTGTTATCGCGGATCAGCGCCAGCATGCGTTGCATCGGCTGGTTATTATTCAGGTTGCTCAACATGTTACTGGCATCCGTCAAGTCACTCATACCTTTGAGCTGTAATTGGCTGACCGCTTCATTCCAATAGCTGATGTAATCTTGAAAATAGAGGTTCTCAACATCGGCATACACCTTCTGAAACTCTTGTTCACTCATGTCGCCAGAGGTGCCCAACACCCAGTTATCCTGCACAATCGTTTTGATGAGCGACAAGCCTTTACGCAGGAACACATCTTGATAACCACGCTGGGTATATAACCCTGGGATACTGTAATCACCGCCAGTAAAACTGCGGTATTGCAGCCCCTGTACATCATCGAAATGTACCGCAGGCAAGGTCACCGCTAACGGATCTTCTTTAATCATCCGATAAACCAAGCGTGCTGGAGACTCTTGCTTCAGCAGATGTTGAGTGTCTTCCGCCAGCTGGTAATCAATCTCGACGGGGGAAAAACCAATTCGCAGTAATTTGTCGAAATGATCGAGCAAACTGTTTTGTAGCGAAGCCTGTCCACTGTAGAGATCAGCCCATGACAGACTGATCCAGTGGCGTAAATAGTCATTATCTAAATGGACGTGGTCATGCAGCATGAGATAAGCCCGCAGTGCATTGAGCTGATAGTCACGATCATCGGTATTCGCACGTAACTGCTCTTCCAGCAGCTGTTTGATTTTTGGCAACATCAGCTGACGTAATTGCTGCTCATAGGCCGTTTCAACGACGGGGTTAATACGATTTCCCTGATGTAAACTGAGTTTATATAACCAATCAGCACGGCTGCTTTGTGGGTAAACTTCTGTGGCTTGATGCAGTGTCCGCAGCACCGGTAACACAGCAGAGGTATCCGAAATCGGCGGCACTTTCTGCTGCTCATTATCCACTTTGCTATACAGATCGCGCAGGCTCTGTTGTCGATTGCTGTTGTCATAAAACACCCGCATCCACGTTGAGCCGATGCCGAGCA
>JAYSBB010000114.1:0-6993 GCA_041915645.1 Tolumonas sp. | reverse complement strand
AATTTGTGTGCCATCGCGGGCCGCCACCCACAGTCGCTGGCTTTGATAATGCTCCGGTTTGAAATCACCCAGCACCGGCTGGCGCTTCAGCATTTTGCGTTCGCCACTGACAATATCCAACGCGTAGTGCGTGGTCGGTGTGGTTAACGAGGCATAGCCATAACGGAATTCCGGATTATCCGGATCTGGATTGGTACCCAGCCACAACACATACGCCGGATCATCGACTGCGATAGTGCGCACTTCCTGCCCCTGCAGATCGAGCTGGCGTAAGCGGGTTAACCCGGCATCGCGCTCTTCGACAAACAAGGCGTTACGGAACAGCACAAAATCTTGCAACAGAATATGTTCCCGCACCGGTAACAGCGCCTGCCAATGTTGTTCGGCGCCATCGTCCGCCAGATAAAGCGCGAAATTACGCCCTTCGCGGTTGGAGCGGATATAAAACTGCTGCTGGAAATGATCGAGGCTGTATTCATGACCGCGACGACGAGCCAAAAACAGCGTGGGTGAGCTGTGCGGTATTTTCAGCGGCAGCAGATGTACTTCGGTGCTCATGGTGCTCGACAACGAGATCAGCAGATATTCTTCGGAACGGCTGTGGCTGATGTGCAGATAATAGGTGTTGTCAGGCTCTTCATACACCAAGCGGTCTTGTGCCGGTTCGGCGCCCAAGGTGTGGTAATAGACCTGATATGGCAGCAGCGTTTCACTGTCTAACCGCACATAGAAGAAACCGGCGCTATCGGCGCTCCACACCACATCACCGGAGGTGTTTTCGACCAAATCCGGCAGCCAGTCGCCGGTTTGCAAATTCCGCACGCGGATCTGATATTGCCGCCGCGAGATATAATCTTCACTGCAGGCCATCCAGTGATTGCTGGGGCTGATTTCCAACGCGCCCAGATTGTAAAAATCACTGTCACCGGCCCGCTGGTTGCCATCCAGCAACAATTCGGTCGGTGCGTCGGGGCGTGCGGCCAGACGTTCATACAACGGATATTCCTGTTCCGGCAAATAACGGCTGCGATACCAATACCCTTTCAGGTAATACGGCACCGAACTGTCATCCGGCAGCTGGCGATCGACCATTTCCTGATATAACGTCTTTTGCAGTGTTTCAGTCGGCCGCAACATGGCCTCGGTGTAACCATTTTCGGCCTGCAGATAATCCAGCACCGCCGGATCACTGCGCGTATCATCACGCAACCAGTAGTAAGGGTCGATGCGTTCATCACCATGATAAGTCAGGGAATGCGGGTGAACGGCGGCAATCGGGGGCAAAATCGAGTTCATACTACGCCTCTTATCCTGTTGAAATGCAGTGACTATATGCAAAAGCATATCACAGCAAACCCGAATGGCATCCGACGCGCTTAACAGGATGATAACAAAGTAAGATTTTGCTAAAAGAAAAGCCGCATGCCAGCGTCAGATGTTTTATCCTTGTAGCCCTGTGTGAACTAAGCTGAATAAGACGCCGTCCTGTATTTTCTTATTCTGCGACCGGGGAGGTGGTGGCCATCTATGAAACGTATTTTGATTATCTTCGCGCATCCGGGCTATCACCGCTCACATGCCAACCGAGCCATGTTGAAAGGCCTGAAAGGGCTGGAAGACGTCAAAGTACATGATTTATATCAGCATTATCCTAATATGTTTATTGATGTGGCGCGTGAACAACGCATGCTGCGCGATTACGATATTATTATTTTTCAGCATCCGTTTTACTGGTATTCCTGCCCCGCTATTTTAAAAGAGTGGATGGATCAGGTGCTGGAATATGGTTACGCGTTTGGCCCGGAAGGGAATGCGCTAAAACATAAATACCTGATGTCTGCCGTTACCACGGGTGGGAGTGCAGTTTCCTACTCTTCCGCCGGACATAACCATCATCCGATCACGGACTATCTGTTACCGTTTCAACAAAGTGGTCTGATGTGCGGCATGCGCTGGCTGCCACCGTTTGTGGTGTATGGCTATCACAGTGTTGCCGATCCGGAATATCTGAAAATGAAAGGTCAGCAATATCGTCGCCTGCTGACCGCACTGCGCGATGAGGAACTCACGCCGCAGCAACTGCATAATGCTACTTATCTGACCGACCTGCTTAAGGAGCTGTGATGGAGCAAAGTCTGCTGTTTGATGCTGCCATCTTTCTGACCGCTGCGGTGGTTTCGGTGCCGATCGCCCGTCGTTTAGGCTTGGGTTCGGTGCTGGGTTATCTGATTGCCGGCGTGGTGATCGGCCCTTATCTGTTTAATTTTGTCGGTGCCAATGACAGCGTCATGCATGTCGCGGAATTTGGTGTGGTACTGATGCTGTTTCTGATCGGGCTGGAACTTAAACCCGCCCTGTTGTGGCAGTTGAAGGGTCCGATCATCGGCATTGGTGGTAGTCAGGTGTTATTTACGACTATCGCCTTCTCCTTGATTGCCCTGGTGTTTGATCTGCGTTGGCAACAAGCGATTGCCATTGGCATGATCCTGGCGCTCTCATCGACCGCGATTGTGCTGCAAAGCCTCACCGAGCGGCGTATGCTGAAAAGTGAAGCCGGACAGACCAGTTTTTCCGTGCTGCTGTTTCAAGATATTGCCGTTATTCCCATGCTGGCGTTGTTGCCGTTTCTGGCGCCAGGGCTAAAAACGGTTACCGAAACCAGTTCCATGAGCGGCTGGCAAAGCGGTTCGCTGATCGCATTGGTTATTGCCGGCATTATTCTTGGCGGACACTACCTGATGCGGCCGGTGTTTCGTTTTATTGCTCAATCGGGCTTACGTGAAATCTTCGTCGCCGCAGCGTTATTGCTGGTGATCTTGACGGCGTTAGCCACCGAATCGGTCGGTTTATCGCCGGCATTGGGTACCTTCCTCGCCGGCGTCGTTTTGGCAGAAAGTGAATATCGCCATGAGCTAGAAGCCAACATAGAGCCATTCAAGGGGCTGTTACTTGGGCTGTTTTTTATCTCGGTCGGCGCCGGTATTAACTTCTCGTTACTGGCCGAACACCCCTTCCTGATCGCCGGGTTGCTGTTGTTATTACTGACCGTTAAATTCCTGATCTTGCAAGGCGTCGGCGGTCTGGCGCATATGGCGCATGGCCATCGCTGGTCGTTTTCTTTTGCACTGGCTCAAGGTAGTGAGTTTGCCTTTGTTCTGTTCTCGTTTGCCCATCAGCTGAAACTGTTTAATACGGAACTGACAGCATTATTGACGTTAACCGTGGCGCTATCGATGGCCTTTACACCCTTGTTGTTGATGTTAAATAGTCACCTGCAAACACAATGGCAACAGCAGGAAGACCAACAGCGTGAAGCTGATCCGATTGATGAACAGGATAACCCGGTGATCATCGTCGGCTTTGGTCGTTTTGGTCAGGTGATTGGTCGTTTGCTGCATGCACACGGCATCGGCACCACGGTATTAGATAACGATGTCGCGCATATCGATTTGCTACGCAAATACGGCTACAAAGTGTTTTATGGGGATGCCGATCGTATCGATTTACTGCAGGCAGCCGGGGCCGGTAAAGCTAAGCTGCTGATTGTGGCGGTAAGTAATCAGGCGAAATCGATCGCATTATGTGAGCTGGCACACCGGCATTTTCCGCAATTAAAAATTCTGGTTCGTGCGGTCGATCGCGCGCACGCACATCAGTTGCTGCAATTGGGTGTCGAATTGATTTATCGTGAAACAGTAGGCTCTGCTGTCGATCTGGGTGTCGCAGCGCTACGTCAGCTGGGTATCCGCGGAAATTTGGCATGGCGTGCCGGACAAACGTTTAAAGAACACGATGAAAAACTATTACGCGAACAGACTGCATTCCTCGACGACGAAAAAATGTATATCACCAAGAGCGTACAATACCGCCACCTGCTGGCGGAGATGCTGAAAGCGACTCAGGAAGATCGCCACAGCGAATTGATGCACGCCTGGGAACATATGGACGACGAAGATGCGGATGATGATCATGAGGGCACGCACTAAGCCCGGGAGGATTTATGAACCAAGACTATACCTATCAGCATGTTTTAGTGGCACTGGATATTAACGATGACTTCCAGCCGATCCTGGGTAAAGCTATCGCGTTGGCACGCCGCAATAACGCCAAACTGTCGGTGTTGCATGTGGATATCAATCTGCGCGATCTGTACACCGAGATGGTCGATATCGACGTCGAGCGTGTGCAACGCAAGGTACTGGCCGATACCAAAAACAAGCTGGATACCATTCTGGCTGGCATTGATTATCCGCTGGAGCGCAGCATGGTGATGTGTGGCGATTTGGTGGAAGAAGTGAACCAAGTCGTTGAAGCACAAGGTGTTGATTTGCTGGTGTGTGGCCACCATCAATCCTTCTGGAATCTGCTAGCCTCCGCAGCCCGGCAATTAATGAACTCAGTAACCTGCGATCTGTTGATCGTGCCATTTAGCGGTCGTAAATAAAAATTGGACTAGTGATGCCTGCAAAGGCATCGCTATTTTTGTACCTATATCAAATTTTTTCTTTCATCCTTTGCTGAAAACACAAAACTTCAACATTTGTGTCTACACTAAAAATGATTTTTCATTAAGGAGACTCGACATGGCAGGGTATCATGCTGGTTTAGATGACGATGATGATGATTTTGAAGGTCTGGATGAAGATGAAGGTTATGAACCGGACTGGGATGACGAAGATGAAGAGTGGAACGAAGGTGAAGATGACTTCGACCTCGATCCAGATGATGAAGAAGAGTAAATTCGCTTAACGCCAGCAGCCCTGCTGGCGTTGTTTTTTGCACAGCACTGAACTTTCGGCTGCAGCTGTTATACCATGATGCCATTATTTATTGCGTCTGACGCGATGACTCGCCGCCCTCAGGAACCACTGCATGTCTGAATCTCATTTCGATACCGAAGATTTTCGTATTCCCGTCACCGTGCTGACCGGCTTTCTCGGCAGCGGTAAAACCACTCTGTTGAACTATTGGGTCAAACAGCCAGCAATGGCCAATTGTGCGGTCTTAATTAATGAATTTGGTGCGGTTGGCCTCGATCATCATCTGGTGGAAAAACTGGATGATAACGTGGTGATGCTGGAATCCGGCTGTGTCTGCTGCACGGTACAAGGCGATCTGGTCAACGCACTGCGCGACCTATTCATGCGCGCCATGCGCCGTGAAATTAAACCCTTTCAGCGTGTGTTAATTGAAACAACGGGGCTGGCCGATCCCGGCCCGGTGTTATTTACCCTGCGCAACGACCCGTTTTTTGCCCAGCGTTATCGTTTTGATGGTACGGTCACCGTCGTCGATGTCTGCCATATCGAACAACAACTAACACAGCAATATGAAGCGGTAAAACAAGTGGCGTTGGCGGATATGCTGGTGTTAAGTAAAAGTGATCTGGCCGATTTTGGTGTGTTGCCGGGCGTTGAAGCCTTATTGCAACGCATCAACCCGATGGCCCCGCGACATATCGCTATCAAAGGCCAATTATCGCCAGCGGTGCTTGAGCAAAACGGCCCGTTTGGTAGCGGCTCACAGCGTAGCACGCAGGAGATCCGCCAGTGGTTGCAAGGTGCCATTACCGAGTTAGGCTTGGCATCCCCCATAAAACCGGCTGTTGCTTCGCATTCGCCGTTAGTGGCCAATGCCCCGCTCAGCAGCGCACATACCGACGTAGAAGCCTTCTGCCTGCGTTATACAAAACCGATGCCTACGGCACGCTTTCTTGACGGCTTACGCATGGTACAAATGCGTTATCCAGAACGGCTATTACGCTTTAAAGCGATCCTCTGGCTGGAAGAACAAGAGCAGCCGGTGGTGGTGCATGGTGTGCATGACCAGCTGTATCCCATCATGAATTTACCTGAATGGCCAACCGGTGAACCAGTAAGTGAACTGGTCTTTATCATGAAACAGACCGATCGGCGGGAAGTCGAAGAGATGTTGCAGGAAGAGTTTTTCCCTAAATATCCAAGATTCCAATATGAATAACAGCAGAACATGCTATTGGTGGATGCATGTGACAATCTAACACACATTGAAGGGTTGCATTTCTGCGTATGCCGAGGTATTTCTGTTGCTTCTTTGTGATCAAGATCAATTTTTATAGCACTATAACCAAAGTAGTTGGCGTTACAGCAAGACGACAAATGAGCGAATCCCCATGAGCCATGAGCATAGATAAGCTATGTGATTGGGGTGAGAGAATGCCGTCAACGAGGCTGCAACTTCAAGTACGAAGGGTTTATCTACGTTAGAACACTGGCGTCAGGGAGCATATATGATCCGTAAAAATCCGTCAGGCCATCTGCCTGTTATTGCTGAATCCGCTTATGTCGATTCAACCGCGATCATCTGCGGTAAAGTCATCATTAAAGAAAATGTGTTTGTCGGGCCTTATGCGGTTATCCGCGCTGACGAAGTTGACGCTAATGGCGACATGGAACCGATTGTGATTGGTGCGAACTCCAACATTCAGGATGGCGTCGTTATTCACTCTAAATCGGGTGCGGCCGTGACGATTGGCGAATACACTTCCATTGCTCATCGTTCCATCGTGCACGGCCCTTGCACCGTTGGCAACCGTGTTTTCATCGGCTTTAATACCGTGTTGTTTAACTGTGAAGTCGGTGATGGTGCTGTGATCCGGCATAACTCGGTGGTTGACGGTCAGGATCTGCCAGCAGAATTTTATGTGCCATCCAGCACTCGTATTTGCCCGGAAAGCGACTTGAGCGAAATTCCACGCGTCACCGTGGCAGCCACTGAATTTTCTGAAGACGTGGCGCATACCAATATCGATTTGGTGAAGGGTTATAAAGCGTTACAGAATGAGTTTTAATTTAATTGCCTGAATATAAAAGGCTGCATTCATGCAGCAGGGCGAGATCATGAACGTTTTCTAAGCAAATTCAGACGCTTTGACCTACAGATCGAATTGTGATCTTATACTTCCTTTTCTTGGGAGTCATCCATGCAGCTCGATGCTTTTTCTGAGTTCTTTTC
>JAYSBB010000113.1:0-7039 GCA_041915645.1 Tolumonas sp. | reverse complement strand
AGCTTAGGCGATCGCGCCACAACAGTGTTAGGTAATCATGATTTGAACTTGCTGGCGGTCGCCGCCGGACATGCATTGCCAAAGAAAAAAGATAAAACAGAAAATATTCTCACAGCACCCGACCGGCATGAATTAATACATTGGCTACAAAACCGCCCTATCATGGCAGAGCACCCAACTTTACCTGTAATGATGACGCACGCCGGTTTATCCCCGCAATGGGATCTGGCAACTGCGCGACATTGCGCGCGAGAAGTCGAAACATTGTTGCGCAGCGACCAAGGGACTTGGTTGCTCGGCCATATGTATGGTGAAGAACCATCACACTGGGACCCACGCTTGACTGGTTTACCTCGCTGGCGTTACATCATCAATAGCTTTACCCGTATGCGCTTTTGCCGCAATGACGGTAGTTTAGAGTTTAAATGTAAAGAGTCGCCTGCCGATAAACCGGACCAGCTAGCGCCTTGGTTTGACGTACGAAAAGCGGATGCCGATGAACCACATTTGGTGTTTGGGCACTGGGCTGCGTTGATGGGAAAATGCCCATTACCAAAGATCAAAGCATTGGATACAGGCTGTGTCTGGGGCAATCAATTAACGTTATGGCGTTGGGAAGATAATGCCATGTTCAGTCTGAACTGCCCGGTTTACTCCAGCGGTGAATAAAAGAAGACCCGGAAATCCGGGTCTTCTTTTTATGTATTGTTTACATACAGCGATCTAATGTTTCAAACCGATAGTGATACGGGTTTTTCTCATCGGGATCATGTAACTCTTCTGCACACTGCTGCCACTGATATTGTGAATAATCAGGAAACCAGGTATCAGCATCCGAGACCGGTAACTCGATGTGCGTTAGATATAAGCGTTGTGCCAACGGTAGGGCTTCTCTATATAACTGACCACCACCGATGATCATAACTTCATCCGCATCCTGCACCAATGCAAGTGCAGCATCCAGAGAGTTAACACTCTCCACACCGTCTGCATGCCAATTCGCATTGCGGCTGATCACCACATTACGGCGTCCCGGTAATGGTCGTCCAATCGACTCAAAAGTCTTCCGACCCATGATCACAGGTTTACCTAACGTTACACTTTTAAAATGCCGTAAATCAGCCGGCAAATGCCAAGGCATCTGATTACCCCGGCCGATGACGCGATTTTTTGCCATCGCCACAATTAAAGAGATCAACATAACGTTATACAATCGGCCTGTTTCGATAAATAAATAAAGAGGGTACTGCCAGCCCAAAACAAAGAGCAAACAAGATAAACAGCGTTTTCAAACCATTCTCGATACTGGCTTGCAATAACTTTTCTGTTACACCACCACTGTTCATGCTTAACACAGCAATAATGGTGTTAAACGCAAATTTACCGGGGATCATCGGAATAATGCTCGCAACAGTAAAAACAGGGCGTGGTGCTAACAAGCGACGAGAAACATAAACAAAAATTAAGCCAATCAGTGTAGTAGTAATAAAGGTCGCCCACTCAATCGGTATGCCAAAATGGATTTGCAACATCCGCAAGCTATGAGCAAAAGCCCCGCCAGCAGCACAATATTTTAGCATGCGGGGCGGAACGGCAAAAATCATCGCAAAACCAACAGCCGGAATCGCGGACCAAAACGCATCAAATATGATTGCCCGTAACAATTCCATTATGGATTCCATCCCCATACGCCTGTTAATTTCATTGCCAGAACGATCCCAGCAGTAGCACTTAATGTCAGTAATGTAGCCGTGCCCCAACGGGCCAGCCCCATATTAAAATAGCCCTTAACCATATCGAATAAAGCATTCACCAACGGGAAACCAGGCACCAGCAGCAAGACACAGGCTGCCATCGCCAGATACGGTTGTTCACCCCAGTGATACACGGTTGCCATACTGGCGATTGAGGTTGCAATAAATGCCGTTGTGGCGAAGTTAATTAACGGACTGAAATGACGATGTGCAATTTCCTGACGAACAAACATCCCTACAGCCGATGCCACGCAGGTAGTAAAAAAGACTGGCCAATCGCCACCAAACAACAAACTGAATGCGCCACATGATAAACCAATCATAAACACCACTAACCAGCGGTTATATCGGAATGGTTTAATCTCGGTTAAGTGTTTATTGACATCATCTGCTGTCGTCAGCAGACGCTTTTCACTCAGAATACAGATCCGCTGGATAGCACACAGAACATGCATGTTAATACCCAACTCATGTATACGTCGTGTCGTAGTAATACAAGAACCATGATTTAGTGTTGTTAAAACAACAGCACTAGGGGAAATAGCCATTTCCACACTTTCAACACCCAACGCAGCGCCAACACGACATGTCGTTTGTTCAATCAAACGACTTTCGGCACCACACTGAGCCAGCATTTGTGCAGTTCTCACCAGCACCCGGGTTATCTTGGTTTGCTCTTCCCGGGACAACAGCACTCCTTGCTCCTGCATACCCTGATTCCTGCCTTTTATATTGCATAGTTAAATATAGACAGCGCTAGTTATATCATTTTCTTATATCGCCACGAATCAGTTTTTTACACATGCTCTAGGTCAGTCACCATAGTAATGCGCCGGATCAAACTATTAATATGCTCCATCTGAATGCCGGCCTGATAAACCAGCCACGCATACCCATTAGCATTAAGGGAAAAACTGCTTTGTTCGGTCAAAGTATCTTGGATTTCCTTTTTATAACTAACCAATAGCTCCTGTCGTGATGGCGGTAACAAAACACTATGTCCGGCACAAAATTGAGATAATGCCTGTAGATCCAAACCCAATTCACGCCCAGCAAAACCCAATGAAAACAGCTCTTGAATAACTAATGCACTACGGCTACTTTCCCAGCGGGTTTGAGCCAACAATTCCAACAACAATAAACAACGGCTTTGCGCCGAAACCAATTCATCTAAGACATCACTGTGATGACGTAACACCTTCGATTCCAACACAACTGATTTATGTAACGCTTTTTGCCGCTGAATAGCCCGTTCAACACTTTTTAGCATGGCCCGAGTGGCCAGCGGCTTTACTACATTGGGCGAAAGATGCGCTTGCCAGATTTTCCCCATGCGTTTTAATGATTCAGCTAACTGCCAACGCCATTCATTTCTCGCACGCAGCGGTAATACAATCAAAGATACCAACAGCGCAATGACACAACCCAGTAAGATAGTTCCCGTACGCCATAATGCTTCTTCGAACGATTGGCTCCCCCCATCCAGCACCATGATCAGCGTAAAACCAGCCACCAGATAGGCATAACCCATTTTACTGGTGGCCCGATAAGCAGTTGCGGCAATCCCCAGCATCGTCAAAATAGCAATCAACCACGTGTTACTGGTGAGCAACAAAATAGCTATCGCGTAACAAGCACCTAAAACGGTTCCAATAATTCGCTGAATAGATTTTTCTAGAGCGCCTCCGACCTGAGGTAACGTCAGCATAATGATCACGATAGTGACCGAGGTCCATGCAAAATGAGGAACCGGAAAAGCCGCATTGATCAAATGCGCAATTAACAGGGCCAGGCAGATTTTAATGACATGAATAATACGAATATGGCGGTAGATAAATATTTCAAATGGTGACGCGCTGGCAAATATAGACACTGACGACCTCAAAAACAAAAAATCCCTCACAAAGTGAGGGATTAATACTATTCACGGGTATAGATGATTTCAACGCCTTCATCGTCATCGTCGTCCCAATCGTCGTCATCGAAATCATCGGTATCTTCAACAACAACTTGTGCCAGTTGTTTTTTGTGGTAATCATCCCACATAAATTCAACTGGTTCTGGGGCTGCAACTTTCTGTTCTTCTTCTCTTGGTAATGCTTCCAGATATTCAGCCACTTTATAACAAATAGGAGCAGTTCCTTCTTTGTTAATAGCCGAAATACGGAATACTTCACCTTCCCATTCCAGCGCTTCCATGACTCGTTTAATGACTTCTTCTGCTTCTTCTTCCAGCATCAGATCCATTTTATTAAAAACTAACCAACGCGGTTTGGATGCCAGTTTCGGGCTGTATTTTTCCAACTCATGAATAATGATTTTAGCATTTTCAGCTGGATCAGACTCATCAACCGGACAAACATCAACTAAGTGCAACAACACACGGCAACGTTCCAGATGTTTCAGGAAACGAATACCTAAACCAGCACCTTCGGCAGCCCCTTCAATCAGGCCAGGAATATCAGCAATCACGAAAGAACGCTGGGTACCAACACGAACCACACCTAGGTTTGGCACCAAAGTGGTAAACGGATAATCAGCCACTTTTGGCCGTGCAGCAGAGACAGCGCGGATGAAAGTTGATTTACCGGCATTCGGTAAACCCAACATCCCCACATCCGCCAGTAACAACAGTTCCATTTTCAGATTGCGCTGTTCGCCTTTCGTACCCATAGTTTTCTGACGCGGAGCACGATTGACCGAGCTTTTGAAGCGGGTATTACCCAAACCATGGAATCCGCCTTTGGCAATCAGCATGCGATCGCCATGTTTCGTCAGATCGCCCAGTACTTCACCGGTATCTTCATCGGTCGCACGTGTACCCACAGGCACTGTCAACACCAGATCTTTGCCACGCGCACCTGTACAGTTTGCACCGCGACCATTTTCACCGCGTTCCGCCATATGGAAACGTTCAAAACGATAATCAATCAGCGTGTTCAGATTATTGTCGGCCAGCAAATAAACATCGCCACCGTCACCACCGTCACCACCATCCGGACCACCATTAGGTACATATTTTTCACGACGGAAGCTAACGCAACCATTACCACCGTCACCGGCTTCAACCCGGACCAGGACTTCATCGACAAATTTCATGACGTCAGGCTCCCCTGTTTGCTTCCAATTACATTATAGAGAATAACCAACCATTGTTGGTCACATTACAGCCATTCTCTTGAGAACAAACCCTACCCCATAATGATATTCACAGAGAACAGACAGAGGTCAGGCTTGTGCAGAAATCGATATTACGCTGTTTTTAAATGCCGCAAATAACAAAGCCCCGCCATACGGCAGGGCTTGTGTCTGACAACGCTAAAATTACTCAGCTACGATGCTGACATATTTACGGTTGTTAGGACCTTTAACTTCAAACTTGATAGTACCAGTTGCAGTTGCGAACAGAGTGTGGTCTTTACCACAACCTACGTTCACACCAGCATGGAACTTGGTGCCACGTTGACGAACGATGATGCTACCTGCCAGTACGCTTTCACCACCGAAACGTTTAACACCCAGGCGTTTGCTTTCAGAGTCACGGCCGTTGCGCGAGGAACCGCCAGCTTTCTTATGTGCCATTTAAAAACTCTCCTGAATTACGCGTTGATAGCAGTGATTTTCACTTCAGTGAACCACTGACGATGGCCAGCTTGTTTACGATGATGCTTACGACGACGGAATTTCACGATGTGAACTTTATCACCGCGACCGTGCGCAACAACTTCAGCAACTACTTTGCCGCCAGCTACATAAGGTGCGCCAACTTTAACGTCGTCGCCATTAGTAACCATCAACACTTTATCAAATTCAACGGCCGCACCAGTTGCAGCTTCCAGTTTTTCCAGGCGCAAAACCTGACCTTCAGCTACACGATGCTGTTTTCCACCACTTAGGATAACCGCGTACATGTTTAAAACTCCGAATTCGGCATAACGGCGTATTCTGTTTTGCTTAAAACGCCGATGCACTTAAACCTAATGACAATGGCCGCGGATTTTACGCAAGTTGCACCCATTACGCAATAAGCAAATCACTATCTTGTGTAATTTCGCGTCATACTGCGGAGGAATGCCGCCCAAAGACTGCACTTGGGATTTGTTTCATGTAGAATTAACGACAATCTTTAGCCTGCACGCTAGCCCGAGAGCATTTTAGAACGCCCATGGATCAACAAGTTATCCGCACTCTCGCCGATGACGATATGCAAGCGGTAAATCAGCTGATTTATCAACGACTGCAATCGGATGTCGCTTTGGTTAATCAGCTCGCCTATTACATTATCAGTGGTGGCGGTAAACGTGTTCGTCCTTTATTGGCGGTATTGTCAGCCCGAGCGATTGATTATCAGGGCGATGCGCATATCCGTCTGGCGACTATCATCGAATTTATTCATACCGCCACGCTGTTACATGATGATGTCGTCGATGAATCTGCATTGCGCCGTGGTCGAGATACTGCCAATCAATTGTTTGGTAATGCCGCCAGTGTACTGGTCGGTGACTTCTTACATACCCGCGCCTTTCAGATGATGGTTGAACTTGGCAATATGCAGGTGATGCAATTGCTCTCGGATGCGACCAATCTGATTGCCGAGGGTGAAGTCATGCAGTTAATGAATTGTAATGACCCATCTACTACCGAAGATAATTATCTGCAGGTTATTTACTGTAAAACAGCCAAGCTGTTTGAAGCTGCGACTCATTGCGCTGCCATACTAGCTAATCAACCTCCACATATAGAGCTGGCTTTACGTGATTACGGTAAATATCTGGGCACTGCATTTCAATTAATCGATGATGTAATGGATTACTCGTCCAGCAGTCAGGCTATGGGTAAAAACGTGGGAGATGATCTCGCGGAAGGTAAACCAACATTGCCACTGATCCATGCTATGGCACAAGGAACACCAGAACAAAGTAAACGTATAGCGCAAGCCATTACAGAGCGTGACGGAATGGAGCATCTGGATGAAATTCTGGATATTCTGACGCGAACTAAAGCGCTCGAATACACAGTCAGCCGTGCAGAAGAAGAAGCACAGAAGGCAATTAATGCGCTGGTTGTTTTACCTGACTCACCTTATAAGACGGCGTTAGAAGCGCTAGCTAACTTAGCGGTTCATCGCGAAGCTTAATTCAAATTAACGGTCTTAATCGCCCATAAAAAATGCCAGACGATGTCTGGCATTTTTGTTTGTG
This sequence comes from Tolumonas sp., assembly GCA_041915645.1. Lineage (GTDB taxonomy): Bacteria > Pseudomonadota > Gammaproteobacteria > Enterobacterales > Aeromonadaceae > Tolumonas. Next base: position 84 of record JAYSBB010000113.1, on the reverse strand, counting down.
CGCCGGGCATGGCGCGCAGCGCTATGACAGGCGCTGTCTGGTAACTGTGGTGGCTATCAGATGACTTGGAGGTGAAAGTCCTCT
>JAYSBB010000112.1:0-7206 GCA_041915645.1 Tolumonas sp. | reverse complement strand
AACGGATCAACAATCGCTCCAGCAGGTTCATTGCCAGCTGTTCCGACATCGGGCGGATCTCTTTGTGCGTCTCTTCGATATTCAGAAACAAGCTATCGAACTCATTGGCTAATTGCTCATCGGCCAGTTTGATGTGCCCGACCCGTTCCACCTCATGCGGCCAGCGCAGCCAATCCGCCCAATAGGCACGCGGACGGAAATAAACCCAGCGGTGATACTACTCATTACTGTCATCGGCACGACCGTAGTAATGCACAGCTTCCGGTGGAAACAACAACAGATCGCCCGGTTCAACGATAAATTCATGCTCGCCGGAAAAGATCTTACCCCGCCCTTTGACCGTCAGATTTATGATGTAACCTTTCATGCCATTCGGACGATCGATGATAAAATCCAGCACGCTGCCTTTTTCAATCGGCGTCATGCCAGACACCAGGAATACGTCAAACGCATAACCCGGCAGCAACGGATTCAGTTGTTTAGGTTTGTCTTTTTGCATGGTGGACATCGCAGAGAAGAGCTTCTCGGTAAAAAAATCAGCTTTATGCATTGTATTCAGCCACCACTAATTTGCTGTGTAGATCGGGGAAAATTCCGTCAGGTAATTGAGTTCCATCACACTTATCAATTACGCCTGTGTAAACGTTATCACTTTGTCTATTTGACCATCTCATAACTGATATGACCGCAAAACATCATCCATACTGTGTGCGATACCGGTCAGTTCATTGGCCAGTTTCTGGCAGGATGCGGCCGAACTACTATTCTCATTCGCCTGTTGCGCCACTGTTTCGACCTGTTGCGCAATAACATCTGTTGCTTGCCCCTGTTCACGAATGGCATGAGAAATGTCCTGTACTAATGCTTCGCTATCACCAGCCACACTACAGATATCATTCATCTTCTGGCTCGCTTCACCCGCACTACTGACACCGGCTTCCACCTTATTCACGGCTTCTTGCATCAGGTGCACCGCACTGGCAGACAGGTTTTGTACATTATTAATAATGCCGCTGATCTCCTGCGTGGCCGATGCCGTGCGTGCCGCCAGATTCCGCACCTCATCTGCCACTACCGCAAAACCACACCCCATTTCACCAGCGCGCGCCGCTTCAATCGCCGCATTGAGTGCTAACAAATTGGTCTGTGCCGCCACATCACTGATGACGTTAATAACAGATGCGATGGTCCGGTTTTGGTTTTCCAGATTGTGTAATTCTTTCGCCGCTTCGCTGACCGCGGCGGAGATAGCGTGAATATCAGCAACGGTATTGGCAATCACCGCCAGCCCTTGTGTTGCTTGATCGCCCGCTTCATGTGAGCGATCGCTGGCACCCTGCGCCTGATCGGCGACATGATTAATGCTGACCGTCATTTGCTCGACCGCGGCGGCCATCTGGCTGGAAGAGGTTTGCTGTATGCCGGCAGTATTTGACACACCGCTGGCAGCATCTAACAAGCGATCTGAGATAGAAGTGACTTGCTGAATGCCATGCTGAAACTGACCAAAATTTTCCTGCAAGCGGGCAATTAAGGCGTTAAACGCCATCAACAGATGGGATATTTCATCGTTACTTTTGATTTCAGCGCGTAAGGTAAAATCGCGGCTTTGTTCAATCCGGCTGATGGTAGAAACCGCACTACGAATGCCATGTCGGATCTGCCAGAACAACCAGCCGCCCACCAGCATTAAACCAACCAGCACCACCACAACGCTAAGGATCAGCTGACTTAACGCATTGTCATACGCCGCCCCCGCCCGCTGACTACTGGTTTGTACTTGCTGATGATTTTGCGCGGTGGCTTGATCCAACAAGGTGGTGATCTTATCGCCCTGTTCGGTCAGGGCAACCATCAATTCTTGGGCTTTACTGTTTTGATATTTACGCGACAGTGTTAACACTTCATCGGCCGCAGTCAGATAACTGAGTAATAATTTTTCCGCCTGCGCATATGCCTTATTTTCTTCCGATGTCAGTAAAGCTTTGTAGCTTTGTAAACTCTGCTTGAGCTGCTGTTGTTTGGCCTGAATACGTTCATCAAGCACTTTTTTCTCATCGCCATCAAATGACAGTGCGTGTCGGTTAACCAGCAGACGCAGATCTAAAAATGCGGTGTTGATGTTTTTCAGCTGCTCAATACCGGGAATGGTTTTGTCGCTCAGTGAACGAATTTCTGTATTCAGTACCGACAAGCGCCCCAGTGCAACACCACCGACAGCCAAACAACCCATAAATGCAAGGCTGATAAGCAGGATCAATTTGGCTGATATTTTCATACAAGAACCTCGTTTCTTATCTTTATAAACACCAATCGCTAGTTGGAAAAAAAGCCAGCGTTGCCGCTGGCTGGAAAACTGTGTTCTGGGGTGAACACTAGACTTTTGCTTTGCGAACTTGTTTGTAGCGGTCGAACAACACGGCAGCTAACAGGATCAGACCACGTACCACATATTGTGCGAACGGCGAGATATTCAGCAGGTTCATGGCGTTTTCCATCAAACCTAAGATCAGCACACCGGCAATGACATAAGAGATCTTGCCGATACCACCTTTCATGGACACGCCGCCCAATACGCAGGAGGAGATAACAATCAGCTCGAAACCGATGGAGGTCATTGGCTGACCGGAAGTCATACGAGACGCCAGAATGATGCCAGCCAGTGCAGAGATAAAACCTGTCATAGTGAAGATGATGATTTTAGTGCGCACGACATTCACACCCGCCAAGCGAGAGGCTTCTTCATTACCGCCCATCGACAGCGTGTTACGACCAAAGGTGGTTTTGTTCAGCAGTAAACCGAACAGGATAAAACAGACGGCAGTGATCCAAACCGGTGTTGGAATACCCAGCATGGCTGAGTTACCGATATCAAAGAAGCGTTCTTCGACGATACCTACGGCTTTACCATCAGAGATGATGTAACCCATACCACGCGCCATTTGCATGGTCGCCAATGTGGTGATCAAGGCGTTGATCTTGAATTTAGCGACCACGATACCGTTGATTAAACCGAACAGCACGCCAACACCCAAACCTGCCAGCACACCCATGGTGATGCTTTCGGTGGCATTGATCGTCACCGCACAGGTAACCCCGGAGCAGGCGACGATAGAACCGACTGACATATCAAACTCGCCAGCGGCCAGACAGAACAACATGCCACAGGCGACCATGCCGGACATGGACACCGCCAGCCCCAACCCTTTCATATTGATCATGCTGGCAAAGTTTGGGATCAGCATACTGGCCAACACGAACAGGATGGCGAAAATCACCAGCATGCCGTATTGATCCCAGATGCGGGCGAGTTGCAGCCCTGAGCGACTTGTCTCTTTTTTTGCTGTTGTTTGTGCAGCAGTGGTTATTGCCATGGTAAAACTCCTCATTATCTAAAATCTGAAACCGGTTATTAACGAGCAGGCATCGCCAGATGCAGGGCTTTAATTTCATTGGCTTCGGTATGCAGCAACTCGCCAGATACCCGTCCTTCACGCATCACCATGATGCGGTCGGAAACACCAAGTACTTCTGGCAGCTCACTGGACACCACCACCACGGCGATACCCGATTTAGCCAGATCGTAGATCACGTTATAGATTTCATTTTTGGCACCGACGTCGATACCGCGGGTTGGTTCATCCAGCAAAATGACTTTCATGTCTTCTGACAGCCAGCGCCCGAGGATCGCTTTTTGCTGATTCCCACCCGACAGATGCATGATGGCCTGATTAGGCGAAGGGGTTTTCACCCGCATATCACGGATGCGCAATTTGGCATTTTCATCTTCCCATTGCTGATTGATGATAAAACCGCCACGCGCTTTATGCCGACGCGCACTGATGTTGATATTTTCCTGCACGGAATGGATTGGGATGATCCCCAGTGCTTTACGGTCTTCGGTACACAGCATGATGCCGCTGTGGATCGCATCAATCGGGTTGCGGATCGGCACCGATTTTCCAAACACCGAAATCTCACCGGTTGCCATTTTTTCCGCACCAAAGATGAGTTTCATCATCTCGCTGCGACCCGCTCCAACCAGCCCGAATATGCCTAAGATCTCACCGCGCTTAACATGGAATGACACCGGCTCTTTCAGCCCCGGCCCCATCAGGTTTTTCACTTCCAGACCCATTGCACCCAGCGGGCGTGGTTCATAACCATAGATATCAGTCAGCTCACGACCCACCATGGTTTTCACCAACAGATCACGATCGACTTCCTGCATTGACTCGAATGTGCGGACAAATTGGCCATCCTTGAAGACGGTGATGGCATCACAAAGCTCGAAGATTTCATCCATACGATGCGAGACGTACAGAATGACTTTCCCTTCATCCCGCAGTTGGCGGATGACGCGGAATAACTGTTCAATTTCACGAGACGAAAGGCTGCTGGTTTGTTCATCGAAGGCAATCACCCGCGCGTCGCGTGTCAGCGCTTTGGCGATTTCAACCATTTGCCATTGTCCCAGAGAGAGATATTTCAGTGGTGTTTCTGGTGAAACATCCATACCCAAACGAGCGAGCTGACGCGCTGCATCCTGATAAAGTTTTTCTTTATCAATGAAACCATGCTTAGTCGGCAACTGCCCCAGATAAATGTTCTCTGCAATGGTCATTTCCGGCACCAAATGCAGTTCTTGATAAATGATGGCAATACCACTTTCCAGTGCATCCACTGTGTTCTGGAACGCGACTTCTGTGCCACCTAATTTGATCACACCATTTGACGGGGCCTGAAAACCACTAAGAATTTTCAGCAACGTAGATTTACCGGCACCGTTTTCACCCATCAGTGCATGCACGGTTCCTTCGCGGCAAGAGAAGGAGACATTCTGCAATGCTTTCACGCCGGGGAATTCTTTGCTGATACCACAAAATTCCAGATAAGGGACTGACTGATTCATTTTTTCACTCCGCGCCCGGCATGGGCTTTCCCCCATGCCGGAGCATATTGATTCCGATTACAGACCTTTTTTCTTCAACTCAACTTTGAAGTTGTCACGAGTGATCAGCACTACGTCAGTCACTTCAGTGAATTTGGCAGGCTCAGCACCTTTCACAACCCAATCGTTCAGCATCTGAATGCTCTTGTAACCGTGGATATCCGGACTTGGCAGCAGAGATCCAAAGAAGCCAGTCGCTTTTGATTTCGACAGTTCGTTCACCGCATCCACACCATTGATACCGATACCAATGACGTTTTCAGCTTTGAAGCCCTGACCTTCAGTTGCACGCACACCACCTAATACGGTGTTGTCGTTCATACCCACGATCAGCCAGTTTTTCACCGCAGGATGTTGTACCAGCATGGAGTTGGCCGCATCTAACGCACCTGGAATGTCATTTGCTTTAGTTGGTACGCTGTAAATTTGTGCCGCAGGGAAATTAGCTGCTTTCAGTGCAGAAATAGAACCTTCTACGCGGCGACGCGCAGTGTCTAACTCATTAGCAGTGATAGCTAAAACGCCAGTGTCTTTGACATCCCACTTACGAGCAGTCATTTCTTTGTAAAGTTCCTGACCTTGGCGTTCACCAATTTTGGTCGCTGCCATCATCACTAACGGAACATCCGTCATTGGATTGCCTTTGGCATTCACAAACTGGTCATCAACAGTGATGACTTTCAGATCCAGGCTTTTTGCTTTTGCCATGATGGCTGGGCCTAATTTTGGATCTGGTGTGCAGATGACAAAGCCTTTCGCACCGTTAGCGGCCAAGCTGTCAATTGCATTCAGCGTCTTCTCACCATCCGGAACAGCAATCTTGATGACATCGAAATTCAGATCGTGACCGGCTTTGTCTGCAAAGGCCCATTCAGTCTGGAACCATGGCTCTTCTGGTTGTTTAACCAGATATCCCAACTTCAGCTTTTCTGCAGCAAAAGCAGAATTAGCTATACCAAACGCTAAACCTGCAGTGATTAGATTTTTAACCATTTTATTCATGGTGTTGTCTCCAGCTGTTGTGTCGTTAAATTCAATTATTTGATGCTTCAATTGTGTGTGTTGGCATCAACCTGAAAAACAGCAAGCTAAAACAGTTGTTTATCGACTTCGTTGATTGAACGCTATTAGTTGTAATCGTTTTCTCAGGGAAATTTAGAGACCTAGATCACGCAGAAAAATTGTAGCTATTTCGTCTATATCTTTAGCAATTTAGTCATATATCGAAATTTGAACTCTCTTCCATAAACCCATCAGACAGCAAATATGTCCATATTTTTAGCAGCTAATTACTAACGGCGTATTGCCAACATCTCCTATGGTTTCCATCACAGTCATTCCATTACTTTTATTTTTTCAGGAGAACACCATGTCTGAGCACATCGTCATCGGTCTCGACTTCGGCAGCGACTCCGTGCGGGCATTAGCCGTGCGATGCCGGGACGGCGCCGAGCTGGCCACCCACGTGGTCTATTACCCACGCTGGAGCGAAGGCAAGTTTTGCGACGCGATCAATAACCAATTCCGCCACCACCCACTCGACTACATCGAATCGATGGAAAAAGCCGTACAACAAGTGGTGTCGTTATTAGAACCCGCGCAACGCTCTGCTATTCGCGGCATTGGTGTTGATACCACTGGCTCAACGCCAGCCCCTATTGATGCTGATGGTAATGTGCTGGCACTGCGTGACGAGTTTGCGAAAAATCCAAACGCCATGTTTGTGTTGTGGAAAGATCACACCGCCATTGCCGAAGCGGAAACCATTACCGCGTTATGCCATAGCGGTAAGTTCACTGATTACAGCCGCTACATTGGTGGCATTTACTCTTCTGAATGGTTCTGGGCCAAAATTCTGCACGTTTCCCGCGCCGATGCCGCTGTACGTGAAGCCGCCTGTAACTGGATCGAATTGTGTGACTGGGTGCCAGCGCTATTAAGCGGCACGCAAGCGCCGAAAAATATCAAACGTGGTCGTTGCTCTGCCGGACATAAATCATTGTGGAACCCGGAATGGGGTGGTTTGCCGGCGGCAGATTTCCTGAATGCCCTCGACCCGTTACTGACCAAAGATCTCGACTACCCGCTGTTTACTGAAACCTATACTGCCGATATTCCGGTAGGGAAAATCACCTACGAATGGGCGGAACGCCTGCATCTGCCGGATGATGTGATGATTGCCGGTGGTGCGTTCGACTGCCATATGGGTGCCGTGGGTGCCGGTGCCAGCCTGAATACGCTGGTGAAAGTGATCG
>JAYSBB010000111.1:0-7207 GCA_041915645.1 Tolumonas sp. | reverse complement strand
CGACCTGATTCTGGAAAACCAGGATGCTTTAGCTCTGCTGATGACCTTAGAACAAGGTAAACCATTGGCCGAAGCCAAAGGTGAAATCGCGTATGGCGCTTCGTATATCGAATGGTTCGCCGAAGAAACCAAACGCGTTTATGGCGACATCATTCCAGCAGCCAGCGGTGATCGTCGAATTCTGACCATCAAACAAAGCATTGGTGTCGTCGCTGCCATTACGCCATGGAACTTCCCGAACGCCATGATCACGCGCAAAGTGGCGCCCGCTCTTGGTGCGGGCTGCACTATCGTAGTGAAACCTTCCGACGAAACGCCGCTCTCTGCACTGGCGTTGATCACACTGGCGCACCAGGCCGGTATTCCAGAAGATGTCTTTCAGATAGTGATTAGTCGCAAAGCGGCGGAAATTGGCCAGGTTTTCTGTGGCGACAGCCGGGTTCGCAAGCTCACTTTTACCGGATCTACCCCTGTTGGTAAGCAATTGATGAGCCAATGCGCCGCAACTGTGAAAAAGCTGGGCTTAGAGCTGGGTGGCAACGCACCGTTTATCGTGTTCGACGATGCTGACATTGATGCTGCTATCGCTGGTTTGATGGTGTCGAAATACCGTAATGCTGGCCAAACCTGTATCTGCGCTAACCGCATTCTGGTGCAAGATGGCATTTATGATGCTTTTGCAGAGAAGCTGGTTGCTGCTGTGAAAAAATTAAAAGTCGGTTTAGGCACCGACGCTGGCACCACTATTGGCCCGCTGATCAACCAAGCGGCGATGCACAAAGTACAGCACTTGGTTTCTGATGCTATCACTCGCGGCGCGAAATTATTAACCGGCGGATCAGTTCATCCAACTGGTGACAATTTCTATCAGCCAACCGTGCTGAAAGAAGTGACCAGTGATATGAAAATTTTCCACTCGGAAATTTTTGGCCCGGTTGCACCGCTGTTCCGCTTCTCAACGGAAGCTGAAGCTATCGCCATGGCAAACGATACCCCGTTTGGGCTGGCAGCTTACTTCTACAGCCGTGATATTAGCCGCATCTGGCGTGTATCCGAAGCCTTGGAATACGGCATGGTTGGTATCAATGAAGGCGGAATTTCCAGCGAAGTAGCGCCATTTGGTGGTGTCAAAGAATCGGGTCTAGGTCGTGAGGGTTCTAAATACGGTCTGGAAGAATTTACTGAAATTAAATACCTCTGTATGGGCGGCTTAAAATAGTTCTCAAAGGATTGTGGCTGCATATTTTAAGGAGTTACCAATGAATAACGCTGAACTGCAACAACGTAAACAAGCTGTTTTTGCTCGTGGTGAAGGCAATGCCTACGGTATCTATGTCGCGAAAGCCAAAAATGCCGAATTGTGGGATGTCGAAGGTAAACGTTACATTGATTTTGGTAGTGGTATTGCGGTAGTGAATACCGGCCATAGCCATCCGAAAGTGGTTGCCGCAGTGAAAGCGCAGCTGGATAACTTCAGTCACACTTGCATGACGGTAACGCCTTATGAATCGGCGGTAAAACTGGCGGAAAAACTGGTTAAAGCGGTTCCTGGCAACACACCGAAAAAAGCCATGTTTGTTACTACTGGCGCGGAAGCAGTTGAAAATGCGGTGAAAATTGCCCGTTCTTACACTGGCCGTTCTGGCGTGATCGCATTCAACGGCGGTTTCCACGGTCGAACCCTGCTGACCGTCGGTTTAACCGGTAAAGTACAACCATACAAAGCGGGTTTTGGCCCATTCCCGGCTGAAATTTATCATGTAGCTTACCCAAATGAACTGCTCGGCGTATCAGAAGACGACAGCTTTGAAGCGTTGAATCAGCTATTCAAATGCGATATCGACCCGAATCGTGTTGCTGCCATTATCATTGAATGTGTGCAAGGCGAAGGCGGTTTCTACCCAGCCCCTGCCTCGTTCCTGCAAAAATTACGTGAACTGTGCGATCAAAAAGGCATCATGCTGATCTGTGACGAAATCCAGACTGGTTTTGCCCGTACTGGCCGTATGTTTGCGCATGATTACGCCGGCATCGAAGCTGATTTAGTGACCATGGCGAAAGGTTTGGGCGGTGGTTACCCAATTTCTGCCGTCGTTGGTAAGGCAGAAATTATGGATGCTCCACAACCAGGCGGCTTGGGCGGCACCTATGCCGGCTCACCACTCGGTTGCGCGGCTGGTTTGGCGGTATTCGATGCCATCGAAGAAGAAAAACTGTGTGATCGTGCACTGGCGATAGGTGAGCGCATGGTCAACCATCTGCGTGATATCAAAGCCGAACACCCGGCCATCGTAGGCGACATCCGTAATCTGGGTGCCATGATCGCGCTGGAATTGGTCAAAGACGGCGACATGAAAAAGCCGGATGCTGATCTGACCAAAGCCATCTGCGCCAAAGCGGCTGAAAAAGGGTTGATCCTGTTGTCATGCGGCACCCGTGCTAACGTGATCCGCTTCCTGCCACCATTGACCACCGAAATGGAAATTATTGATGAAGGCATGGCACTGCTGAAAGCCGTTATCAAAGAACTGGTGTAACGGTTCCTAAAAAATCTCCTCCGTGTCCATAAGCAGAGCATCCGGCAATTGTCGGGTGCTTTTTTTATATTTAAAAAACCTCTCCCGGTGTCATACCAAACTGTGCTCGGAAAGCAGCAATAAACGAGGACGTCGAATCATAACCGCAAGCCAGCGCCACCGAGGTGACCTTTTCTCCCGACTCCAAACGGCGTAATGCACTGAATAAACGTAGCCGTTGGCGCCAGATCCGAAATGACAGCCCGGTTTGTTTCAGGAAAAGTCGGCTGAGGGTTTTTCCTGAGGCGCCTAATAATTGCCCCCAGACAACTAACGTGCGCTGATCATCCGGGTGCAGCTGTAATTCGTCACACAAGCGCTTCAGCCGTGGATCGGTTGGCATTGGCAACGACCATTCTACGGTCTTAGCGGCCCGCAGTTGATCCAGCAGAACTTGCACCAACCGCCCTTGCTCGCCAGCAATGTCATATAACACGGGCAACGCACAAAACGTACAGATCAGTTCTCGTAACAACGGCGTCACTTCAAATACCCGACATCCAGCTGCATCTGTGTCAAAACATGCAGCGCTCGCCTCAATATAAAGCCCGCGCATTTCCACGAGATCAGAGGTGATCACTTGATGGCGAACACCATTAGGTATCCATACCGCCCACATCGGCGGCACCACATAACTGCCACTCTCGGTATAAACCGTCAGCATGCCGCGGATCGCATAAGAGATTTGTATCCAATCATGCTGATGCCACACTGTTTGCGAATCACGGGCAACAGATTCATTTCTGGCATAAACAGGGCGTGGTAGTTGTTCTATATCTGGAACGATCCGCTCTGCGCGGACGAGATGTCTTTTTATCGACATATAATGACTTTTTATCGTTAGTGGCGCATTACTGGAAAGCTTAGAGTATGTCAGAAGGTATTAACACAGGAATTATATATGTTCAGTGGATTATCACGTCTGCTCCCTGATCGCTTTACACTGATGCTGATCGGCACAGTAACCCTAGCCAGTTTCTTGCCGTGTCGGGGTGATACGGCCGTGATCTTTAATCAAATTGCCGATATCGCCATCGCACTGCTGTTTTTTCTACATGGCGCCAAATTATCACGTAGTGCGGTATTAGCGGGGATCACGCACTGGCGGTTGCATCTATTAGTAATGAGCCTGACGTTTCTGTTTTTCCCCATCATTGGCTTGTTACTGCAACCCCTGCTGATGCCGTTAGTGGGCCCAGTGATTTATCAAGGCATCCTGTATTTATGCTGTTTGCCTGCCACTGTACAGTCTGCGATTGCATTTACTTCAATGGCAAAAGGTAATGTGCCCGCAGCGGTATGTAGCGCTTCAGCTTCCAGTCTGTTGGGAATATTCGTTACACCCGTATTGGTGAGTCTTGTTTTAGCCAAAGGAACTGGTAACAGTGATTTGCATGGCATCAGTAAGATCTTACTGCAATTATTACTGCCTTTTGTCACCGGCCACCTGCTGCAACCATGGATTGGTGGGTTTGTCACCAAACATAAGAAAGTGCTGGGTATTGTCGACCGTGGATCTATCCTGTTAGTGGTGTATACCGCATTCAGCGCGGCAGTGATTGAACACCTGTGGAACACGGTACCGATGAGTTCATTACTCGGTTTACTGGTGGTGTGTATTGTGATCTTAGCCGTTGCATTATTAAGTTCACGCTTGCTCAGTCGCCGCTTGGGTTTCCCAGTGCAAGACGAAATTACGATTGTGTTTTGTGGCTCAAAGAAAAGTCTGGTTAGCGGTGTGCCTATGGCAAAAGTATTGTTTGCCGGTGCACATCTCGGCCCGATCTTGTTGCCGATCATGCTGTTTCATCAAATTCAATTGATGGTTTGCGCAGTGCTGGCGCAACGTTACGCCAAAAGAATGACTGAGTAATAAAAAGGGCGACTCTCAATGAAAGTCGCCCTTTCCAGTTTCATATTACTAACTGTCAGAATTTTGCGGTCGTGATCTGGAAGGTTTTGAAACCACCGGAAAGATTGCGTGCCTTAAAACCATGATTTGCCAGTAAACGATAAGCGACATGACCGCGCAAACCAACCTGACAGGTGATCAGAATTTCTTTGTTTTTCGGTAATTCCGCTAACCTCTGGCGCAGTTGATCTACCGGAATATTTACCGCCCCTGAAATTGCACCGATATTGGTTAACTCGCCCGGATTACGCACATCTAACAAAAACTGTTCGGGTGAGATATTCAAAATATCCGCGGTGTGGCAAACACGTTCATCACCTTTGATCACGTTCGCCGCGACCATCCCAGCCTGATTGATCACATCTCGCGCCGAACCAAATGGCGGTGCATAAGTCAGTTCCAGATGTTCCAGATCTTGTACTTTCAAACCAGCACGCATGGCAACGGCTAATACGTCGATCCGTTTATCAACACCCTCTTTCCCAAACGCCTGCCCACCCAGAATTTGCCCTGTAACCGGATCAAAAATGAGTTTAAAGCTGACCGGAAATGCACCCGGATAGTAACCAGCATGGTTCCCCGGATGAACGTACACTTTTTCATAAGCTCGCCCTTGGCGGCGTAAACTCTTTTCACTGTGGCCGGTGCTGGCAATGGCAAAATCAAAGATCTTACAAATCGCAGTGCCTTGCGTGCGCTGATATTTTTCGTCACGCCCCAGCATGTTATCGGCAGCAATACGCCCCTGACGATTGGCAGGGCCAGCCAACGGGATCAACGCCGGTTGCGCAGTCACAAAATCCAGCGTTTCTACTGCATCACCGACCGCATAAATATCAGGGTCACTGGTACGCATACCTTCATCGACTTTGATACCTCCACGCGCACCTAGTTCAAGCCCTGCAGCTGATGCCAGCATGGTTTCTGGTTTCACACCGATCGCCAGAATCACCATGCCCGTCATCAGTGTTTCGCCGTTACTCAACGTCAACTCAATGTGATTGGTGTTTTCAGTATGTACCTCATAATCACCCATTGCTTCCGGTTCAGATGGATCAACAGAAAGCTCGGCGATCGCCGTCAGACCTGTGTTAAGACGCAAATCCGTTTTATGCTGCACCAACACCTGATGCACAAAATTCGCCATTTCTGGGTCAACCGGAGCCATCACCTGATTTGACAACTCCAATAAGGAAACTGAGATCCCATTCTGATGCAGCGCTTCCACCATTTCCAGACCGATAAAACCACCACCGACCACCGTAACATGCTGTGGTTTGTTCAGCGTCATAGCCGTCATGATCAGATCCATATCCGGAATATTCCGCAAACTGAACACTTTAGGATTATCAATACCAGGCAAAGGTGGACGTATCGGCGCAGCACCAGGGCTTAGTAGCAATTTATCGTAAGATTCTTGATATTCTTCCCCGGAAAGCAGATTCTTCACTGTCAGCACTTTTTGTTGACGATTAATCGCAGTAACTTCAGAAAAAACCCGCACATCAACATTAAATCGAGCTTTAAAACTATGGGGCGTCTGCAGTAATAATGCTTCCCGCTGTGTGATATCGCCGCTGACGTGATAAGGCAGGCCGCAATTAGCAAAAGAGATGAATTCGCCACGCTCCAGCATTATGATTTCAGCGTCTTCTGACAAGCGACGCGCTCGTGCTGCGGCAGATGCACCGCCCGCTACGCCACCGACAATGATAATTTTTGTCATATTTGCTTCCCTTAAAAATCTATGGCTTTAATTTAGCTTTATCTAATTTAGATAACAAGTATGTTTTTCTCGGGTTGTGCTTTTAGCATTTTAAGCTATTCTTTAGTTCATCTACGCAGAACCTTGTTTTATATGAATTTTTTAAGCGCTCCAATTGTAGACGACGATACAGATACTGATGGTTGTTTCTTGCTGTGGAATTCAGCAACTCGCCAGTTAAAACTGGCTAACCCCCATGCTAATCATCCTGTTTCGTTATTCCCTAAGCCAGAAATGTACTGGCCCGATCAATTGCCGCCGCTTCATGCTCAGCGACTTAATGCCATATTCAGTAAAAATCAGCCACAAACTATCAACATAGAGCTGGATAACGTTTGTTGGCAACTTAATGTTACGCCAACTGAATCTTCACATTGGCTTTTTTTTGCCAAACCAATGCGCAAAGTCACCTCGACGCAAGGGTTAGCGGTTCTTGAACTGGAAAAATTAGTACAGGGATTATCCGGCCCTGAACGTAACCGCCAGTTACTGGAAACAATTCAATACTATTCCGGCTGCGACCGTCTGATTGTCTGGCAACTGCAGCAACAAACTCTTTCCCCGATTTATAGCAGTAGTAATGAATCACTACCAAGAAGCCAACCTGTTGATCGTCGCTATCAGCGTGCGCTGGATATTCGTCAGCAGTTAGGCTTTTCCGATGTACATCATCAGCCTTTGCTTGTAGGCCAGAATTATTACAAAGAAAGTGGCATTTTGGCACGTTTGGATACGGCGATTCGGGTAGAACGACAACTGTGCGGTGTACTGACGTTAGAATACCGGCAGTTGCAAGACAGCTTTGCTCCCGAGTTATTCCAGCTAGCGCAAACTGCAGCAACATTGCTCATGATCAATGAGTTACCAGCGCCGCAAACCTCACCAGCCCCCATGGCAATTACCCAACAAACTTCGGACTGGCTACATCAATTTAATACGGAAATAGCCGCATTG
>JAYSBB010000110.1:0-7207 GCA_041915645.1 Tolumonas sp. | reverse complement strand
TATCTTGGAACTTCTCAGTTGAATCCATCAACGCTTGGCGCGCCCGACAGGATTCGAACCTGAGACCTTTGGCTCCGGAGGGTAAGTAAACCAAATAGAGCAAGATCGGATTTAATCGGTATACATTGTTTTTATTTTATATATCAATAAATTGAACCACAACAAACCTGACACCAAATTACACCATTTCAACACTACCATAAAAACATGGTCACAAAAGTAGGTACATTTTTATGCTCAAAATGAGCTGGATTTTGACCTTTAGCTATCAGATTTTTATCACTTATTTCATCTTACGACTTGTTCTATTCATATCAAAGGCTCATATCAAACGGGTTCTTTGATGCTCCATCATCGAATAACAACCTCGACACGGCGCGTACTTCCGCTTGGACATATGGCCAGTACTCCGGGTTATCAATCGTACGTTCTTTAATTTGCTGAGGAATGAATCGACTTATTTCCATGTTGAAATCGTTTTGCACTTCATCATCTTGCGTCAGCTTTTCTAACTGGATCTGAAGAGCCTCAGTAAAATCTTTCTTCAATTTTCCACGAGCTGATAATTTACGATCAATCAGATCCAGAGAGAGATTGATCCCTCGCTGTTTGATCCAAACAATATCCCATATATCACGCGGTTTAATTCTTCGCGCCCGGTATGCCAAAGCAATCAGTTTGTCAGCAAGTGTTTCTTGCAGCGATTGAACAGGAATGAGTAAACCTTCTGTGGGAACAACAATATTGTAATGATTTAGCAGCGGTCGTTTTTCAACATCAAATGATGGGATCGCACAGACATCAATATGCATTTTTTGACGAGGCAAGTCTGGGCGGTTTGCCTCCTTCACAATACTGATCTTCCAGGATGAGGTATTCCCTTGCGCATCTTCAATCGGTTTGTTAACCCAGACCTCTGTTTCATACTTGTTCTGGATGTACTTTTGGATCTCAACTTCCAAGCCATCAAAATGAGCAGGCTTAAAATCATGTCCCCCATTAAAATCTAGATCTTCTGATAACCGGGATGCGTTGTAGCACATACGCAACGATGTGCCTCCGATAAAAACTAATGACTGCATTGCACCTTGCTTGACCATGACGTCAATAATGTCATGGTGCAGAATTTCTTTTTCTATCACCGGCGTAATTGCTGCATATTCAGGGTTAGATTCCACAATGTGTCGGATCTGTTCTTTTAGCATTTTAATGCTCCAACATGTGAACGTTTCTGTGACAGTTTTTTAGATCGGCGATAGCCTGCTCAGTGGTCGCCCGATACATATTGATATCAGGATCGAAATAGAGATTAGGTGCAATTTTATCAATCGGTTTCTTCGTGTGTGTCAACTCGATCACACCATATGGCGTATTGAATGTTCCACTGCGCCCTTTTGTCATGACTGTGACCCGTCCCATCACAATTTGAGAGATCTCGCCCGTGTAACTGAGCTGACTTTCGAGGCTAATGTAATTCAGAACGTCACCACGCAATTTTTTGATGATTTTATAAATGGCAGTCGTGGGGTCTGGAGGAGTCAGTGTACTTTCGAATATACCATTGGCAACACGTCTTAAAATCCCCCGTTTTACACAGTCCGCAAGAAACTTAGTAAACGCAGCTGTATAGATCTCCCCCTGCATGAAAGCCAATTCTGATACGGTATGGACACCACCACCGGCTTTCACAGCACTTGAGAATACAGAAAGTAACTTCTCTGATTTATTCATACATGGTTTACAATATATGACCCTATATGTGCTTTATTGTAGACTTTAAATATAAGGCTTAGCAATAAACTAATGAGCAATATATACTTTATTAGGTAATAATTTGTTGACTAATCAGTTTGTATTCACAGGGCATAGCGTTCATTGTCTCTGCCTGTGATCATGAGTCATCTCCCAACAATCCAGCCCAAGGATCGTCAGAAAGTTGGGGCTTATCTTCTTTGAATGTATTTTGTGTTGGAGGAACCGTTTGCTCTTCATTGAGAACAGCCATGACAGCACTGATCTTTTCGCTCGGGATCAGCATCATTCGCCTAACATCCGAACATATTCGAAATTTGCGATAGAGTTTTCAATTAAGATAAGTATACTTGGAAGCCGGACTCATAATTCAAAACCTAAAAACCTTATTAAAGCTCCAAATAAACCCCCTCAGTGACTTGTTCTGCATGTCACTGCGGTAGCTATTCTCTTTTTAGCAGCTGGTATACGTATTCCAATGAAAACTCAGCCTCAAACGGATGCAATCAGTTATGTTGATGCAATTCAAAACACCATGTCACAACAAGCCAATGCTTTATTACAAATGGCTCGAGAAATTGACAGAGACGCTTATTCAAAAGCCTTAGAACTGATGTATCGCTGCACTGGCCATGTAATTATTTGCGGCATGGGCAAATCAGGTCATGTTGGACGTAAACTTTCAGCAACACTGGCATCAACAGGAACGCCTAAATAACTGTTCCGAAATGTAGATCACTTGGTGGGAGTAACTCGGTTTTAGTTATGCGATCATATCGTCGCCAAACTAAACAACCGCCCAAAACCGAGTTAGCGCTATGTTACCAGTTTTATCCCGTGCCGAACGCAGGCGCATCGAAAAAGTCATCCATAAAACCAACGATAAAGAACATGCTCGGCGTCTGACCGCCATTTTAATGCTGCATCAGGGGCATACCATTTCGACGGTTCATCAACTGACAGCCGCTGCTCGTTCATCAATTCAACGCTGGCTCGGTTGGTATCAGGAATGTGGTATTACCGGACTCGAAAGTAAACAACGAGGACGATTTTGTTCTTTGCCATACCAACAGATCCGACTCATCCTTGAGCTGCTTATTCAGTTTTCGCCTGAAGATTTTGGTTATCAACGCTCACGTTGGAGTTCAGAACTTTTTGCATCGCTTATTCATCGTTTGTGTCCAGAACTCAACATTGCCGCTTCAACCATTCGCCGTTGGCTACCTAGAATTGGCATTGTCTGGCGCCGGGCTGCACCGACACTCCACATTCGTGACCCGCATCGCGATGAGAAAATGGCATTAATAAACAATGCATTACAAAACTATTCCATTGATGAACCCGTTTTTTATGTCGATGAAGCAGATATCGACCTGAACCCTAAAATCGGTGCGGATTGGATGCGCCGTCATCAACAAAAACGCATTCCCACACCAGGGAAAAACGAAAAACACTATGTTGCCGGTGCACTCAATAGTCAGACGGGTAAGGTGATTTACACCACAGGGCTGAGTAAGGATTCAGAACTATTTATTCAACTACTGGAAAAGCTGAAACGGCATTACCGTCGGGCGAAGAAAATTATCCTGGTCCTTGATAATTACGTGATCCACAAAAGCCAAAAGACGCAGGTATGGCTCAAGAACAATCCAAAATTTGAGTTACTGTTTCAACCTGTTTACTCACCGTGGGTCAATCGGATTGAACTACTCTGGCGCTCAATGCATGAGATGGTCACCAGAAACCACCGATGTCGGGCGATGTGGGAGTTATTGCGAAAAGTGAAGTACTTTCTGGATCATGTCAGCCCATTCGCCACATCAGCACGGAATAAATAGGTGGAGCACAATTAGGATCAGTTATTTAGGCGTCGAGTTGCGTATTGAACCATGGGATGAATCAGTGTAATTCAAAACGTCTGCAAAAAATGACTGAACGCTGCAGAACAATACACCATGGTGATGGTATTCAGAGTCAACCTCGTTGAGGTGAATTTTTTAACGTCAAACTGCGTTGACGTGCATAAATCCGCAAAAGTGATAAGCAAACCAGTTTGATGTGAATAGATTCACGACAAACAAGCCCTTTCTTTATCTTATGATAAGTGTTGCCATGGATACCCTGATTCGTATTTGCTTAAAACATCCGCATGTATTTCAGGAACTGCTGGCTGAGAAAAACGTAAAAGCACACTTTCATGAGTCGAAACTGGCTTCATAGAACTCAGTCCTGAATTTGAAAACAAAAACCCCGCAAAGCGGGGTTTCGTTTTTATGCCGGAGCGGGATGGCTTATTTCGCGGCCACTACGTACTTCTGATACGCTTCGCGCAGGCGGATGAGGTGTGACTCCACGTAGACCGGGTTCAGGCGGTCGCGGTTGAAGTAGACCTGATCGACGTTGTGCGTCAGTGCCGGGGTGATGCCGATGCCGCTGGTGAGGCGGTTGTGATCCTTGCCGACCAGCGATTCGATGCCGTAGGCGAACTGCTCGGTGCCGCGGATCTGGCCGATACGGGTCGGTTTCATATCCTGACGCAGCGTCAGCGGGATGGCGAACTCGATGCCGGCGATCTGCTCGCGGGTATCGCGCAGGAACAGGCGGATCTCGGTGTCGCCAAACCAGTGTTTCGATACCAGTTTGTAACCTTTATCGCCTTCCCAGAACTCACCCACCGTCAGCTCGCCGGCCCAGTCCCAGTCTGCCTTGTAATAGCGGTAAGAACCGAGGATCGGCGTGGCAGTATGATCGCGCTCATCATTGGTAAAGCGGGCGGTTTCCAGTTTAACGCGATGAACGCCCTGCGCGGATTCCCAGCGGGTTTCATTCTGCACACCTTCGTAATCCGACATGATGCGGCCAGCGGAGAACTTGGTAAACAGATCAGCCGGCAGACGGAACGCCTGATGCACCAGCACGCGGTCGAACTCGCTTTCGTAACGGCTGTTCGCCCAGAGCGCGCCGTCTTCATAGTCATCGCTTTCCGACAACGGCGCAAAATGGCGGGTATCGAACATCGCGCCCTGCCACAGCGGCAGTTGCAGGTTACTGCTCAGCGCCAGCGAATAATCCACCACACCGTATTCGGTCGCGATATTGGAGCGGATCGCCGGGGCCACCACCAGACGCGGGCGGAATGAGGCATTATTGGTTTCCGGCTGCGCTTTCAGCTTCGCCAGCTGCTTCGTCAGATCACGGGTAGAAACGTCGAAAAAGGTCGTCCGGTTGTCACAGTTGCCTGTCTGCTGCAAATAAGCCAGCGCACAGCTACGGGTTGTGCTCACCGACAATACCGGCAGTTTCTGATTGAGCAGGATCAGCTGCAGATCGCGGGTCTGTTCCGGCGCATAGTCCGCCATCAGGCCAAGCGCGACGCCCAGGGCATCCAGCTCGTTCCAGTTGTAGCGGTTGTTCTCCAGTGCTACCACCAGCTGATTATCAATGACAGCGGCCTGAATGCTCTCAAAACCAGCCTGCTGTAACTGTGCCACCAGCGGCTGCGTGTCCGCGATCACGGGTTTAGTCACTGCCGATGCCGTCTGCTCAACACTGGCTGAGACCGGAACTGGTGATACTGCCGGTGTCTCCGTGGCAGGTGCAGAAACGGCTGTAGCAGAAGATGCGGTTGTCGCCTGCTGACTCACGCTGGCAACCCGCTGATTTGCCTCGGCGATTTCTTCCGGCGTAATCCGGTTTGACTGCACGGCGGCGGCGCTGTGCTTGCTGCCCAGCCACAGTGGAACTTTCACTCCGACACCAAACCAGTAATCACGTTCCGTATGATTTTCCTGTTGGTAAGCCTGAACTGATGTATATGCCTGCCAACCCGCAGGTGACCATTGCTGTGGCGTAAAAAGTTTGGCCCCCAGATTCACAGAATTAGCATCATATTCAGCTAAAAACTGTAGCCAATCGAGTGGTTGCCATTCCACACCACCAAACGGACCATTGAGTTGACCTAAGCGACTTTCTGATTTACCGACACCTGCACTGAATCGCAGTTGCCACCACTGCTTGCTGAGCACGCCATAATAGGCCTGAAAATTATTTGCAGCTCCGCCAAGATCCCTAGCACCAATCGCCGCATCAAACCAATCTGCCGGAATAAACGGTAATTGATATTTAGCAGAGGCCGATAAGTCACGGATCCCACACCCTTCGGTATAGCAGTTACGGTTATTGTTCTGCGCGGCAATACGCCCGGTTACTTCCAGCCCTGGAAATAAACCCACTGTCGCCATGTAATTATAACCATCGATGTAACCAGCATTACGTTCGATTGGGTTTGAAAAATCGAATTGTGCCTGACCATAATCGGCAACCTGCGCATTGGGGGTTTTCAATAAACCTGTATATGGTTCTTGTGCCAAACCATGCTGGAAGGTTTCTGCAGCCAAGGCTGGCGAGCCCACCAAGAGCAGAGTAGTAACACAACTGATTTGTAGTAGACGCAAAGTATTGTCTCCATAAAGCAGAAAAAGGCAGCCGAAGCTGCCTTATGAAAATAACTTATCGGATCTGATCCGCTGGTAACAACTTAGTTACCGGTACCACCACCACTTGTGCCACCAGTCGCACCAGTTGGTTCGCCAGTTTCTTTATCCACTACTACTGTGGTTACGGTGCCATCATCTGCAACAGTGACATCAATAACAACTGTCGATAAATCAACGCCACTATTTTCCAGCTCTTCAATTTGAGCATCAACTGCGGTATTGATGTTTTCAAGTTTAGTAATCAACGCTTCTGTCGCTGAATCATCTGCAGCAACTGCAGCAAATTCTGCCGCCGTTACTGGTAGACTTGGCAACAACGCAGACGCTTTCAACGCCGCTTTTACATCGTCTAAAGCCACAAAGTCGCCAGTGACTACTGAAGTAGAAACACCGAACTGAGTTGCCACCTCTTGAATGGCCGATGCCAGATCTAATGAACCACCGGAGCTCTCTACCAACAAAGCAACCATGGTGGTGAATGGTGTTGCAACCAGATTGCCCGACTGACCAGCAGGGCTTAATAGATATAATGAATTAGCCGCATATTTGTCGCCAGTATCAATATCTGTGGTTGAACCATCTGGATTAGCAGTAATAGCAATAGCACAATTACTGCTAGCAATACCGTTGGTGTCGATTTGAGCCACACCTGAGGCATTTGTCACACCGGTAAATGTTTGATTGCCGCATGTTGCAGTAACAATCGCATTGGCTAAATAACCATCAATCGCGGTTACTGTAAAGTCATAGCTGGCAGCATTAGTAGAATCGCCGTCACCACCACATGCGGTCAAACCCAGAGAAAGGCTCACAGCAACGACCAAATGTTTCAATTTCATGGTATATCCCTCATATTGTAGTGACGGGTTGACCGCCAAAGCATACCTGCGCTTACAGTTTAAACAAATTTTTAACCAAACAAAGTGTAACCAAACGAATAAGTAGGGTCTAGTTCATTA
>JAYSBB010000109.1:0-7283 GCA_041915645.1 Tolumonas sp. | reverse complement strand
TTTGCTACAAATTCAACCGAAGATTTGATTTGGAAAAGATGGTGGATCAGTTATTGAAAGATTGTATTCACACGCCCGCGATGCCAGCTCGGTTATTAAAACTGGCTGAGGTTCGATGGTAATCAGGTTAAATTTTGAAAACCTGTGATACATCAGATATTTCCTTAGTTATGGATGTGGCATTACTTTTGGATTGATGGTTTGGTTTTTGTATGGAATCCGCAATGGTCAAGCTTCTATCATGGCGGAAAATAGTATAACACTGGTATTAGCTTTAGTGATTTTGGGTATGAATCTGCGTTATCGTTAATGGGCTATGAGTAGCAAAATAAAACAATATTATTTTGCTACCATTTTGATGGTTGTTTATCCATCCATTACTTAATAATAGCCCTATAAATTCAACCGTTCTTAACCTTTATAAGTTGATAGCTTAAGTTACCAGTAAACTACCTTTAAGCCAGATGATGTTTCTTTGTGCATAACTAGCATGAGTAATTTTCTTGAATGTCTAAATATACTACAATGTCATTGCTGGACTCGTTATATAATTAAAAAGGCTTTTTTCATGGTGAACCATGAAAATTACAGCTAAATTTAATAAAATTAATGTCGAATGTATTGTTAAATACAATTTGTATGTTAAATTGCATCGGAAGTCGCCAGTCTCATATAACTTTTTAAAGGCAAACACTATGTCAGATTTTCTGAGAACATTTTTAAACGCTCGCAGCCTGAAAGCCGTAACCCGCGAACTGACTCTGGAACAATTAAATGAAGGCTATGAAAAATTAACAGCCATTGTTGAAGAGCGTCGTGCTAATGAAGAAGCTGTTCGTAAAGGACAAGCAGAACGCTTACAGAAAATTGCTGAATATAAAGAAATGTTGCGTGCAGAAGGTATCGATTTAGCTGATTTAATTGATGCCTCTACCGTAACTGAAAAAACTTCTAAGCGTGCGCCACGTCCGCCTAAATATCAGTACACTGATGCTGATGGTTCTGTAAAAACCTGGACTGGCCAAGGCCGTCAACCAGTACCAATTCGTGAAGCCATTGCCCAAGGTAAATCGCTGAACGATTTCCTGATCTAATCATCCAGATTTGATCTGACATCACCGCACATATTTTATTTATGTGCGGTGTTTTTATTTGTGCTAGGCATGAATATTATGACTGCTGTCTCTGAATTAAATTTGCAACGCGTTAATAAAGCCTAGCAGCCATCCATTAAGGCTATTTGATCTCATTTTTTACGCGTTCAAGAAGTGGTGCGACTAGATCCATCGGTAAAGGGAAGACAATAGTTGAATTCTTATCAGCGCCAATCACAGTCAATGTTTCTAAATAACGCAACAGTATTGCCTGTGGTTCTTGAGCAAGAACTTTAGCTGCCTGATATAGTTTCTCTGATGCTTGCAGTTCACCTTCCGCATGGATCACTTTGGCGCGACGTTCACGTTCAGCTTCTGCCTGTCTGGCGATCGCTCTGATCATCGATTCTGTTAAATCAACTTGTTTGATTTCAACGTTTGATACTTTAATTCCCCATGAGTCAGTTTGCGCATCGAGTGCCTGTTGGATATCGGTATTTAATTTTTCACGTTCAGCCAACATATCGTCGAGTTGGTGTTTACCTAATACCGAACGTAACATTGTTTGGGCTAATTGACTGGTTGCATTGAGATAATCCATCACTTGAATAATTGCTTTTTCAGGATCAATCACTCGTAAATAGACAACTGCACTGACTTTGACGGAAACATTATCGCGAGAAATAACATCTTGAGTTGGTACCTCCAGAACGATAGTTCGCAGATCTACGCGAGCTGCTTTTTGTATAAAAGGAATAATGATCACGAGGCCTGGACCTTTTACTTTCCAGAATCGACCGAGTGTAAATACCACACCGCGCTCATATTCCCGAAAAATATAGATTGCTGATGACAGAAACCACCCAAATACAGCAATAACAATAAAAACTTCCATCCAGGTTGATGTGTAGTCAATAAGCATTTTAAATCTCCTTTTTGACTTAATAGGAAGATGTCTCGCTTGAATGGATGAATTGTAGTGATGGGGGAGACATCGGTAAGAACCTAAAGAAACAACGCGGTTTTCTAACGATGATAAGGGGTTATTATCTGGCGAGGTTCTCTTAAAAGTATGGTTCGCTGGTGCTATAAAGCAAGTTGAGCGCCGAAGCGCTTATTTAATCCTTTCTTGTTTTCTGTCAACTAATGCTCGGGTCTTCAGTAACCCAACTTGAACATTTCAACTATTCTTGTAGTATTGAATTCAAAATCATGCCCAGGTTGAGTTTTCGGGTATGTAGGTTTAATTTCTCTGCAGAGACTAGTCATATGGCACTTATTCAGATTTTTGATCCAGCAATGTGTTGTTCTAGCGGGGTATGCGGTACTGACGTTGATCAACAGCTGATCCAGTTTGCTGCGGATGTAGCTTGGTTAGAACAACAAGGTGGTCAAATTGAGCGATTTAATCTGGCGCAGCAGCCGCTGGAGTTTGCTAACAACCCACAAGTCAGTGCGTTTTTAATGCGCTCAAGTGAAGCTGGTCTCCCACTTATTCTGGTCGATAATGAGATAGTCTTAGCCGGTCGATATGCCAAACGCGAAGAATTGGCGCGCTGGGCCGGTGTCGCAATGGCGCCAGTAACCATTAAATCGATTAAAAAAGCCGGATGTTGTGGAGGCTCGGGCTGCTGTTGATCCGTTGTCATTGGAGGATACATGCCTAAATTTTTGGATAACCCACCACCGTTCCTGTTTTTTACCGGTAAAGGTGGTGTTGGCAAAACGTCGTTAGCCTGTGCGAGTGCGATTAATTTAGCGGCGGTGGGGAAACGGACGCTACTCGTGAGTACTGATCCGGCATCTAATATCGGGCAAGTGTTTGGTTTGAACATTGGCAACCAGATTAAAGCCATTCCTGATGTAGATAATTTATTTGCGTTGGAAATTGACCCTCAGGCTGCGGCACAACAGTATCGGGAAAGCATAGTAGCTCCGGTTCGCGGGAAATTGCCCGAAGCGATAGTCAAAGGGATTGAAGAGCAACTCTCTGGCGCCTGTACTACAGAAATTGCCGCTTTCGATGAATTTACCGCGTTGTTGACGGATCGTGGGCTGCTCGCTGACTACGATCATATCGTGTTTGATACAGCGCCTACCGGTCACACTATCCGCCTGCTGCAATTACCGGGTGCGTGGACGAATTTCCTCGATGAAGGAAAAGGTAATGCTTCCTGCCTTGGCCCGTTATCTGGTCTGCAAAAACAGCGGGAACAGTACAAACAAGCGGTTAATGCGCTGGCCGATCCACAGCAGACCAGACTGGTTTTGGTGGCGCGGGCTCAAGCACCGACACTACGGGAAGTGGCCAGAACACATCAGGAATTAGGTGATATTGGCCTGTCGCAGCAGTTTTTAGTGATCAATGGTGAATTTCCAGCGCATGAAGTGGGTTCAGATCCGCTTGCCAACGCTGTGTGGCGACGAGAGCAGAAAGCACTGGCTGAGCTGCCTGAAGCACTGACATCCTTACCGGTCGATCACGTTCCGTTGAAACCATTTAATCTGGTTGGTATCGCAGCCCTTCAGCAATTATTAAACGAGCAATCATATCTATCGGATATCCCAACTCCCATGTCACTACCTACGAACGTGCCTGATTTGGCCTCGTTGGTCGACGAGCTGGCAGCAGATGAACATGGATTGATCATGCTGATGGGGAAAGGCGGTGTGGGTAAAACCACGCTAGCAGCTGCGGTGGCGGTTGAGTTGGCAAAACGTGGCTTTCCAGTGCATCTGACTACGTCTGACCCGGCCGCACATCTGATGGAAACTGTATTGGGTGCGCAGAGTAACCTGACTGTCAGCCGGATCGACCCTCGAGTGGAAACGGATCGTTATCGTCAGGAGATTTTAGCGGCCAAAGGGCAGGGGCTGGATGCACAAGGTCGCGCTATGCTGGAAGAAGATCTGCGCTCGCCTTGCACTGAAGAGATCGCCGTCTTTCAGGCATTCTCACGGGTGATCCGTGAGGCGGGCAAAAAGTTTGTGGTGATGGATACTGCACCTACCGGCCATACCCTACTGTTGCTCGATGCAACGGGCGCTTATCACCGGGAAGTTGCCCGTCAGATGGACAGTAAAGGTTTGCATTTCACTACACCAATGATGCAGTTGCAGGATCCGAAGCAGACCAAAGTGTTGATTGTGACGTTGGCGGAACAAACGCCTGTTTTAGAAGCTGCCAACTTACAGGCAGATTTGCGCCGGGCTGGCATTGAACCGTGGGCGTGGGTTATTAATAACAGTCTGATGCTCACGACTTCTTCATCGGCATTATTGCAGCAACGTGCGCTGAATGAGCAGCAATTTCTGGCTCAGGTAATTGAACAACACGCAAAACGTTGGGCGGTAGTGCCATTACAGCTGGAAGATCCAACTGGTATTGCACGACTTCAGCAACTTTGCCGACATTAGTGAACATTTCGTATTTTTAACTTCAGAAGCAATGATTCAACATATTAAGGAAAATAGTGTCATGAGCGATGTAACGCGCAAACTCTCATTTTTAGACCGGTATCTGACCGTCTGGATTTTTTCCGCAATGGCGTTGGGTGTCAGTCTTGGTTTTTTAGTGCCGGGTGTTGAGAACTTCATTAACAGCTTTCAGGTCGGCACGACTAATATTCCGATCGCTGCTGGGTTGATCCTGATGATGTACCCTCCATTTGCCAAGGTGCGTTATGAAGAGCTGCCAGACGTATTCCGTGACAGAAAAGTACTGAACCTTTCGCTGATCCAAAACTGGATCATTGGGCCAGCACTCATGTTTGCACTGGCGGTGATTTTCCTGCATGACAAGCCGGAATATATGGTGGGGCTTATCATGATTGGCTTGGCACGCTGTATTGCCATGGTGATTGTCTGGAATGAACTGGCAAAAGGCTCAACGGAATATGCCGCCGGTCTGGTCGCGTTTAACTCGATCTTTCAGGTGTTGTTTTTCAGCGCTTATGCCTGGTTGTTTATCACTGTATTGCCGCCGCTGTTCGGTTTATCTGGCTCTATCGTTGATATCTCTATCGCGCAAATTGCCGAGAGTGTTTTTATCTACCTGGGCATTCCCTGTATTGCCGGTGTGCTGACTCGCGTGATCATGCTGCGCTTTGTTTCCAAAGCGTGGTACCACACTCATTTTGTTCCCAAGATTGGCCCAATTACACTGGTTGCGCTGCTGTTTACCATTGTGGTGATGTTCAGCCTAAAGGGAAAACTGATTGTTACGCTTCCATTTGATGTGGTGCGTATTGCTATTCCGTTGCTGCTCTATTTTGTGGTGATGTTTGCCATCTCATTTTTCATGTGCAAACGGCTGGGGGCGAGTTATGAAAAAAGTGCGACGCTGTCATTTACCGCCGCCAGTAATAATTTCGAACTCGCCATCGCAGTTGCTGTTGCGGTGTATGGCATCAACTCAGGTGCTGCTTTTGCTGCGGTTATAGGGCCGTTAGTGGAAGTGCCAGTAATGATTGGTCTGGTGAATGTTTCGCTGTGGATCAGACGAAAGTATTTTATTTCGGTAAATGCGTAACTTATTTGAATAGTTGAAGTAGCTTGAAATGACAATGAACCAATTTGACATCATCGGTGATGTGCATGGGCATGCCACTGAATTACGCCAATTGCTGAGTAAACTGGGCTATCAGCAAACCCAGTCGGGTTATCAGCATCCGAAACGCACGGCATTATTTGTCGGTGATTTTATTGATCGAGGGCCGGCACAATTAGACGTGCTGGATATCGTCAGAACGATGATTGAAAACCATGCTGCACTGGCTGTCATGGGTAATCATGAGTTTAATGCGATCGGTTGGTTCAGTCGTAATAACAACGGTGAACCGTTACGTGAACATACCGAAAAAAATCGTAAACAGCATGCCGCGTTCTTAAATGAGGTGGGCGAAAACAGCGCACAGCATAAGGAGTGGATCTCATGGTTCAAGACTTTACCGCTTTGGTTAGAGCTTCCTGAGCTACAGCTCATTCATGCTTGCTGGAACCCGCAGGCAATGGCGGCAATTCGACCGTATATCAATGCGCACCAGCAACTGCAAGAACAACAGCTCGTGCATTGTTATCAAAAAGGTCACATTGCGTATCAGGCAATAGAATCTTTGCTGAAAGGCGTTGAGTTACCTTTGCCAGCGGTGAATTACTTTCTGGATAAAGATGGACATCAACAACAAATGACTCGGATAAAATGGTGGCAAAAACACGGTTCTTTCCGTGAAAAAGCGATCCTTCCGGAAGAGTATGCGCAGCATTTACCGGTACATTCGTTGTCTGATGAAATAACGCAATTAGCTGAAGTCAGAAAGCCAACCTTTATCGGCCACTACTGGTTACAAGGTGAGCCATCACCGCGCAGTGAGATGGTTGCGTGTGTTGATTTTAGTGTGGCAAAACAAGGGCAGCTGATGGCATACCGGTTTCATGGGGAGTCGACATTAAACCCTGCGCATTTTATCAGCCATGCGGATTAACGTTTCATATTCAACCATCGCAAGGCGTTATGGTGAACTTAACCTGTTTTTTTGACACCTGGTTATTGCAGGTATTGCAGAAAAAGCCAACAGAGCAACATTGCATTTTCAGTAACTCGGAATTGCAGACTGGACAAAAGCCCACCATTTTGAATTGTTTTCCGCAATGTAAGCAAGGAGATGGGCTATAGCGAGGGTCTAGCCCTTCTTGCTGACAAGAAGGGCATTGGAGCAGATAAGTCATAATACCTCTCCTCTACAGATCGGCTTTCATGAACCGGCATACTACAACGAATCAATAGATGGATTGTATATCCGGCTTGTATTTTTCCCTTGTTGCTTTGATTGATACATCGCGCTATCAGCACGACTGATAATCTCGTCAAAAACAGAGTCAACAGATTGAAATTCACTAAGCCCAATACTGATGGTAATAAATATATCGTGTTTACCCGTGTGAAATGGTGTTGAACAAATAGCCGCTCTAAGGCGCTCACTGCAGGTTGTTGCTTCGTCTATCGATGTATTGGGTAAAATAATGCCAAACTCATCGCCACCCAATCGCCCGATTAAATCGACGTTACGTAATTGGGAAAGACATAATCGGGTGACGTGTTTTATTGCCGCATCGCCAGCCTGATGGCCAAACTGATCGTTGATTGATTTGAACTGATCGATATCTAAAAGAAGAAAACAGGTGGGTTGC
>JAYSBB010000108.1:0-7314 GCA_041915645.1 Tolumonas sp. | reverse complement strand
AACCACCGATGTCGGGCTATGTGGGAGTTACTGAGAAAAGTGAAATACTTTCTGGATCATATCAGCCCATTTGCGACAGCAGCACAGAATAAACAGGTGGAGCACAATTAGGATCAGTTATTTAGCAAGCGTACTAGCTTTAGCGTTGTTTCCTTCATCTTTTGTATAAGTGCCCGATCACATGAATAAACTGAGTTTTGACCGGCTTTCCACGCTCAGCACAGAAGCAAAACAATCGCCGCGCCATCGTATGAATCACAACATTCATACCGATTTAACAGATCCGATTCAGCGGTTAGCGATTGCAATGGAACCTGATAATTATATTCGTCCACATCGTCATATGCAAACGTGGGAACTTCTGACTTCTTTACGTGGCCGTTTTATCGTTCTGACTTTTGATGATGCAGGAATCGTGATTGATCGTGCGGTGTTAGGTGAAGATGTTTCTATCATTGAAACACCGATTGCTGGCTGGCATGCGGTGCTTTCTCTTGATACTGGTGCAGTTATCTTTGAAGTGAAACACGGGCCTTATATGCCATTCAAAGAAGAAGATTTTGCGCCTTGGTCACCAGCGGCTGATGATGATAATTACAAAGCATTAATGAGTTGGTATCGTGATGCTGAAATCGGTCAACGCTGGCCTAGCTGTTAATAGAAGAGACAAAATAATACTTTCAATTAATTACCTCGCAAAAAATCTGCCGCTATACGTAACAAAAGATACGTTAATAGCGGCAAACTTATTCGCATGCAATCAGACTGGGTCGACATGTGTCATGACATACAACACTTCGTGTTTACTCATTACCTGCTGTCGCGCATTAGAGGCGATATCATGTCCTTCCCGAACAGACAAATTACCATCAACCTCCAGGTGAACATCCACCATTACTAGATCGCCCATCATCCGCGTTTTAAAATCATGTATGCCATGTATCCCTGCAGTAGCAAGTATGGTTTCTTTGATTTGTTTTTCTATTTCCCCGTCAGCAGCCCGATCCATTAAATCGTGTAATGACTCCCAAGTGAATTCCACACCCATTTTACAAATCATGATGCCAACAACTAATGCTGCTACTGGATCTAATATTTTATAGCCACATAGATTACCGATGATCCCAATTGCGACCACCAAAGAGGAAGCAGCATCAGAACGGGCGTGCCAAGCATTAGCGACTAACATGCTGGATTTCACTTTCTTAGCGACCGCCAACATATATCGAAATAATGATTCTTTAAATGTAAGTGCAACTAATGCAACCCACAATGCGATGGAATGGACTGCGGCAATAGAATCGGGTTGCTGAATTTTGTGTACAGCTGAGATTAACATTCCAATCCCAACTACCAGCAATAACACGCCTAATACCAATGATGCAGCATTTTCATATCGATAATGACCGTATGGATGGTCATCATCTGGTGCTTTTTGGCTCTTATGGTTAGCCACTAACACCACAAAATCCGCAACTAAATCAGATAATGAATGGATCCCGTCTGCAATTAACCCTTGAGAGCCAGAGAGAAACCCTGTAACAACCTGGCCAATAGTTAAAATACAATTCACAAACACACTGATCCAGGTACTTTTTTTCGCAGCTTCAGCTCTTAACTCAGGGTTAATTTCATTATCATCTAAAAAATCAGTTTCACGCATATATTGCTCTCAGAAAGCTATGTTGTTTGACTCTAGGAATACAGACTGAATCATATAGATCTTTTAAATATGATTCATTAAAGTTTAAGAAAAAAAGAACATATTTCATTAATAAACAATAAGTGAGAATTATATCCATTTAGATATGCGCATTGCATATGCTATTTACATCAATATATAGAAAACGACTTAATATCCTTTATTATTGAATACGCACATAAAAATAAAAAACACACATCATAAATAGTATTAATTATAATATTGCTAATGTCGTTTTCAGGCTTGTTATCATTCTTGTTGGCTTTATGAACCTACCTTGGTCTGACAGATGCTCATTAAAAATGGAACAACTCTCAGACCAGATTTCATTTATATCAATTTTTAACAACCGAAAGCGCCGGTCTTTTTTTAGCTTGTGGTTCAGGCTGTTCGATTGGTTTATCTTCGTTGATAAGATATTGGAAAGATTGAGAGTCAACCAGCTCTTTACCGTTTAAACCGTTGAGGCCGATCAATTGATCGGTACAGAATGAAATTCGTGTAACTACGTTCTGAATTCTGCACTCAAAATTGATCACGTTGTCACTATGAATAAAATACTTCATCGCAGCCGGCGTCAGTGACAGCGTAACAAACCATAGATTGTCATCTTTGTGAACATGCGGCACCAATGAAGCAGGGATCCATGGGCTCAGTTTCAGTTCACCATTACTGTCAATGCAGGATGCCAGAACAACAGCATGAATGCTTTTTACCTCATCATTCAGGCACATATCCTCATATACAATATCAAATACGGCTGAATTGATTTTGGCGCATCTGCGAATTTGATGGTTAATATTGCTCATAACATCCTCTACGTGTACCGAGTCATATAATTACGATGTAATTTATCATAGTCACAGTCTGGCTATCTTTTAGTTTTATGTGAAGAATGAGGCTTATTAGTATTATCTGTGTGGCAACGATTATTCCGGCTCTATCCAGGTCGACTTGAAGTCAAACCAACCGAGATTGTTCAAGTGAATGCCTTTGGCTTGCTCTGGGCCTTTCAGTCGCATCCAATGATGAAACAGCGGTTGTAACCAGCCGGAAGTGGTTGCACATCTCATTAATTCTTCAGCATTAATAGTGTTATTCCGCCATTTGGTCATCCAATCATTCAATTGCCAAATATCTCCGCCGGAAATTGATTGCCGCAATAACGGTGTGCCCAATAACCAACAACCGACATTCCAAACCTCAGGCACAGCAAAATTGACGGTACCCAGCCACAGGTCAACATCTGCATTGCCATCGGCCCAATCAGTATAAGTAAGCTCTACAGTTTCTAATTCCACCCCCTCTAGCGCCAATACATTTGCCATCAACACAGTCAGCATATGATATTCAGGATGCTGTTCATGATAAGCCAGTTTAAGCACAGGTTTATCATTCAGGCTTAACCTGAATGGGCTCTCTGAGTTGCAAGGCATCATGCAGTGGAACCAGGTTGGCAGCAGACTTCCTGTCGGAACCCAAAAATGACGAATGGGTTCAACCAACTGCTGCAATAACACATGAGGGCTTAATTTTTCCCGCAACCAACGTCGTTGTTCTATTTTTTGCCAAAAAGATGATCGGCTATCACAAAGTAAAAAATATCCCCCTTTTTCAAGGAACATTTCGCCGAATACATCAGATGGTTTACCCGTAAAACCGGCCACCAGCCCAGCAGCATAATCAACATCACTCAGACTGGAACTTAACCAAGTCGCCGTTTCAGTCGAAATTTCAGGCGTATGCTTCGCTTTATCTGTGACTGATTTGGGAAGATGATTTACTTGTTTATCTAACGACTGCGGCACGCTCAGTTCGGGCCACATTAAAATTTCCACTTCATCCAGTAATGCCCGCAAGCCAAAATAATGATCAAAGGCTTTGAGCCGCAAATGCCAGTCATCATTTTCAGCGACACAATATGGGCCGGTGCCGATAGGTTTAGTAGCAAAAGCAATTCGCGATGCATGATCTGCCGGCAAAATCATGGCTTCGATATTCGATAGCAGTAAGGGCAGATGGTTATCGGCTTCAGTAAGCTGAATATCAACACCGAGTGTTCCAAATTGGCTGATCTGCCCAATATGTGAATAAAGGGGCAATTGAGCGCAACGTGTTAATGAAGCAACTACATCTGCTGCACATAACTCCCGGCCATCGTGGAATTGCACCGCTGGACGCAGATAAAACCGCCAATGCAGCGGTTCCAGCATTCGCCAGTGGTGAGCCAGATCAGCCTCTACTTCCCTTTTTTCCTCATTTATGCGGGTTAACCCGTTAAATATCTGTCTGATCAGATGCAGCTCAGAACGACGTAATGATGTACCAGGATAAAGATTTGGCATCGTCCGGTAATAAGGCACGCGCAAGGTCTGATGATCAGCCCGAATGCTATACCCCAGTTTTGCGCGTAACAGTGGAGCAATGAGCTGTTTCTCTTCACCGAGCAGTTCAATAGCTTCACTAAAGCAGCCGGCATCAAGCAACTTGTCGGCCTTATCGCTCAGTAACTGATGTTCATTTCGCAGCAATTGCAGATATGAACGACGCCCCCGCCCCGGTTCCGCCTGCCAGTTGATCCAACCTAACGAGTGCATTTGTGTCAGCAAACTACGCATATGCCGCCGGGTACAACAGAGTTGATCGGCCAATTCTTGTAACGTTGTTGTTACTTCAAGCAAGCCAAACTGGCTGAGTAACTTCAGATATTGTTGTTCAAGACGACGTCCAGGCATAAAAGAGGAACCAATTTATTTGAAAGTCAGCAATTTTTAATAACATCTTTTTAGTTCATTCTTTTCTCAACAGCAAGCTTTCGAGTCAAAGAAAAACAAATTCCACTTAAATGCAATTTATTAATTTCAGACCAGCATAGTGAAATATTGCTGATGCAATTAAGAAAAACGGCCTGATTAATTTTATTTAGTCAGTCAAACCATCAATTATTTATGGAACTAAAACGATGACAAAACATCTGAATAAAGATACGACTATTTGTATGTCACTGGCGGCAAGACCCAGTAATTTTGGCACTCGGTTTCATAACTATTTATATGATGCTTTGGATCTGGATTATTTATACAAAGCATTTACTACCACAGATCTCAATGCTGCTATCGGTGGTGTACGTGCATTAGGTATTCGTGGCTGCGCTATTTCAATGCCGTTTAAAGAAGCCTGTATTCCGATGGTGGATGAATTAGATCCATCCGCAAAATCCATTAATTCAGTGAATACAATCGTTAATACTGACGGCTATTTAAAAGCATACAACACCGACTATATCGCTATTGCAAAATTACTGGCGCAATACCAAGTACCTAATGATTCCGTTTTTGCATTAAAAGGCAGCGGTGGCATGGCTAAAGCCGTTGCCTGTGCCTTGAGAGATGCAGGGTTTAAGAAAGGTTATATCGTCGCCATTGAAGAACATTCAGGCAAACAACTCGCTGAATTATCTGGCTTTGAATGGCGGTTGACGATGGATGGCATACAAGCTGATCTGTTAATTAACGCAACACCGATTGGCATGTCAGGTGGGCCAGATAGTGAAAAACAGGCATACAACGCAGAAGAAGTTCTACAAGCAAGCGTGATTTTTGATGTCGTGGCATTACCCGCTGAAACACCACTTATTCGTTATGCCAAATCGCAAAATAAAACGGTGATCACCGGTTCCGAAGTATTTGCCATACAAGCCGTTGAACAATTTGCGTTATATACCGGTATTCGCCCTAGCGATGAATTATTCCGTCAAGCGGCGAAATATTCCCGGGAATAACTTTTTCGTCAGCCAATTTAAAAACGACAAGCACAGCAGAGACAGTGAAGTACTGACGTGCTTGTTATTCAGCAAACCAAAAAATAAACCTAAGGTGTTATCCATGAGTAAACGTATTGTTGCTATTACTGCCTGTCCGACGGGCGTTGCCCATACTTTTATGGCAGCCGAAGCATTAGAAGAAGAAGCGAAAAAACGAGGGTATTGGATAAAAGTAGAAACACGAGGTTCTGTGGGCGCTAAAAATGCGTTAACCACCGAAGAGATCGCACAAGCGGATATTGTAATTATTGCTGCCGATATCGAACTCGATCTGTCCCGCTTTGCCGGTAAAAAACTTTATAAAACCAGCACTGGTGCGGCACTGAAAAAGACCGCACAAGAAATTGATCATGCGCTGGCTACGCACACCATATTTAAAAGTAATTCAGCGACAACCCCATCTCATTCCGGTAAAGCAGAGTTACCCAGTATATACAAACATTTGATGACCGGCGTTTCGCACATGCTGCCGTTAGTCGTCGCGGGTGGCTTATGTATTGCGCTCTCTTTTGTCTTTGGTATTACGGCGTTCAAAGAGCCGGGCACATTAGCCGCAGCTTTAATGCAGATCGGTGGCGGCGCAGGAGCCTTTGGTTTGATGGTGCCAGTGTTGGCAGGCTTTATTGCATTCTCTATCGCTGACCGGCCAGGTCTGGCTCCAGGCTTGATCGGTGGTATGCTGGCAACTTCTGCCGGAGCGGGCTTTCTCGGTGGGATTGTCGCGGGCTTCATCGGCGGTTACAGCGCTAAATTGGTCGCGGATAATGTCAAACTGCCGCAAACCATGGCGGCATTAAAACCCATCTTGATCATCCCGTTAATTTCCAGTTTAGTGACCGGGCTTATCATGATCTATGTCGTAGGTGGCCCGGTATCTGCAGCAATGGCAGGATTAACACATTTCCTCGCCGGCATGACTTCCGCGAATGCAGTTTTACTCGGGGTTATTTTAGGGGCAATGCAATGTTTCGATTTGGGTGGTCCAGTCAACAAAGCGGCTTATACCTTTGGTGTAGGGTTGTTAGCCTCTCAATCATATCTTCCTATGGCGGCAATTATGGCAGCAGGCATGGTTCCGGCATTGGGTATGGGTGTAGCAACTTTTGTGGCTCGCGACAAATTCACCGAAGCTGAACGTGAAGCCGGTAAAGCTTCCTTTGTACTTGGTTTATGTTTTATCTCCGAAGGCGCTATTCCCTTTGCAGCACGTGACCCGATGCGAGTTATTCCGTCCACTATGGCGGGTGGAGCATTAGCGGGTGCCCTATCTATGTTGTTTGGTTGCACATTGATGGCACCGCATGGTGGTTTGTTTGTACTGGCCATTCCAAATGCAGTAGGTCATGTCGGCATGTATCTGATTGCGATTGCCGCAGGCACAGCACTCACCGGTTTGATGTATGCTGTCCTGAAACCAGCCATGGTAGTTCAGGAAGCATAAAACACTAATATGTGCGTCCTCTTCCCCGGCTGAATAATCCGGGGCTTTTTTAGTAACCGATGAAAGAAACCGAGACAAAGGAAAAACAGGAAGTCGAACATTGCTTAACTTCGTGTTGATGTCATAAGGGTTTGCTGAGCTTTCATTTTTGTTACTGTGTAACTAAAAAGAGAATTACTTTGTATAGGTAATTCTCTTTTTTATTTAAATAGAACAACGATCTAAATAACTGATCCTAATTGTGCTCCACCTGTTTATTCTGTGCTGCTGTCGCAAATGGGCTGATATGATCCAGAAAGTATTTCACTTTTCTCAGTAACTCCCACATAGCCCGACATCGGTGGTTTC
>JAYSBB010000107.1:0-7475 GCA_041915645.1 Tolumonas sp. | reverse complement strand
TAGTAGGCTGGCCCGGAGGGCTGATTGCATATGCAGCAGTGCATCAAAGCGACGATCACGCAGTTGTTTCCAGATGGAGGTGTATGCCCGCAGCCCTGCTGCTTTATCAAAGACGATGACCTCAATACCGGGTAAATCATGCAGTAAGCTTGCTTCGGCTTTACCCATGATCCAGGTGATTTTCGTCTGTGGCCATTGGCGCTGAATGGCCTGTACCATCGCCACGGCATGGACGCAGTCGCCAATCGCAGAAAGGCGGATAAGACACAGCGCTTCAGGCGCGCGGAGAAACAAAGGCATAGTTTTATCGCTTGGGCGGAAGATGCCGCTATTATGCTTTACCCGAGAGGAATAGTGAAATCACCACAGCAGAATGAGTCATCCTGCTGTGGTATCTGTTTATTTTATAATGCAGCTAAGGCCTGCCAGACCATTTCTGGTGACAGTTCAGTCAGACATTTCAGGTGTTTCAGCGGGCACTGTTTTTTGAAGCAGGGACGGCAGCTGATGTTGGTTTGTACGACTTGCACTTTTTGTGAAAGCGGCGGTGTGTAACCGGTAGACGTCGAGCCGTAAACCGCGACCAGCGGGGTACCGACTGCCGCAGCGATATGCATCAGGCCGGAGTCATTGCTTACCACTTTATTGCAGGCGGCCAGCAGATCCAGCGCTTCGGTCAAACTGGTGGTGCCGGCAATCAGATGGCAATGCCCCTGTTGTTCCGGTGGCAGATGGGCATGAATGGCACTGGCAACAGCCTGATCTTTGGCTGAGCCAAAGATCCAGACATCACCACCATTCTCAATCCACCGTTGTGCGATCGCTGCATAATGCTGTTCTGGCCAGCGTTTTGCTGGTCCGAATTCTGCGCCGGGACACAATCCTAGTACCGCTCTTTCGGTAGTCAGTGAGAGGCGCTCTTTGACGGCCGTTTGCTGCTCAGTGTCGATTTGCAAGGCAGGATAGGGTATGGCTGGTAAGTCTTTGGCGGAATGCATTTTACGGCGCGGGAAGGCTAAGGCGCAGTAACGCTCGACCATCAGAGGAAAACTTTCTTTATTACGGCGCAGGTCGTTCAGCAAACCATAGCGTGATTCGCCTTTCCAGCCGGTACGCAGCGGAATACCCGCAAAAAGCGGGATCAGCGCTGATTTCAGCGAATTGGGCAGAACAATGGCCTGGTCGTACTTATTGTTTTTCAGCTGACGGCCGAGTCGCCAGCGGGCAGCCAGATTGAAGTCACCGTGACCCAGCGGCATCTCAATGGCTTTATCAACTTGTGGCATACGCGCCAGCAATGGCAAACACCAGCGAGGCGCCATGACATGCAACTTCATATCCGGATGCTGTTGTTTCAGGGTGATATAAAGACTTTGTGACATCACCATGTCGCCAACCCAGGCTGGTCCGATAATCAGCATTTTCATGATTGCTTTATTTTATCCGAGAGTTGCTGATGTGTTGCTGCTGTGAACAACACCACCATCATAAGACAATAAAAAATTATTCCTGAATTATGACTCAGGAATGCCTGGCTGAGGCAATAATCGATCGTGGATAACACCAACAAAATACCGCCTGCAGCCAATACCTTGTTTTCTGGGGTTAAGGCCGTTTTCAGTTGGCGTCGGAATACTGACAATGGCAGGAAAAATATCGTCAATAATGCAGTCAGGCCAATGATGCCTCGTTTAGCCATTTCATCGAGAAACTGATTATGAGCATGGGCTTTTCGCTCATAAGCTAGTTGGGTTATTAACCCTCGTTTAAACTGTGCTTCCTGCGATATCAGTACGCCGTGGTTGCCCCAGCCGAAAACGGGTTTTTGGATAAAATTATCAATAGCACTTTTCCAGAATTCAAATCGCAGTCCCAGAGAGGTATTTTTATTACCACTGGAAACATATAACGATATATCGTTACGTGCAGCGTCAATTCGTTTGGGTACTCCACTCTGAGGGAGAGAACAAAATGCGATGAGCAGGCACAACGCGATCGCCATGCTCATCTTGGTTTTTCTGGAAAACCATTCTCTGAAGATGCTGTAACCGACCAGCAGAATTAATGGGAATAGTACCCAGCCGCCACGAGAACCGGAGAGAATACTGCCGAAGATACCCATGACGGAGGCTATCGCATAATAAACCAGATGACGATGATGCGAGGTATGTATTGCCCACATAAGGCCGCATAAGCTTAGAATGCCCAACGACATACTAATATCTCCGCCCTGAATGGGCATCATCCATTGAAACGCGCGGTCGTAATTTATGATTTGGCGATCCCACACAGCACGCAATCCGGCAGCAATAGCGCCGGTAGCGATCCCATTCATGAGCCAGCTGAAACGCGGAGGATAACGCAGGCATAATAACAGGATCGCGCTGGCCATCAGTGCTCGGCTGGGGCGATCAAATTCACGAAATCTGCCGCCATCCCAGATAATAGAAATTCCCTGAATTAATACATAAAACCCAAAGGCGAAAAGAATTTTCTTTGAATCATTATCCAAAGAGCTGAAACTACTTTTTTGAAATAAAAATGGAAGAGATAAAATGAATAAAGCAAAAAAGAGAGAGGAATAACCACCATCAATACTGATACACAGAGCGCCAAATAAAAAATAACAGGCTTGCAATAATGTCTCTTTTTTTCCAAAAAACTTTTCTAACATATAAATTTTCCGGAGGATTATGAAGATAAACAGGCATATAAAGCCTGCTTATCAAATTCGGAAATGAAAATTGCGACTCAGCGATTCAGCCACGCCATATAGGCCGCAACCCCTTCGGCGACGGTGCGGAACTTAACATCACAGCCGGTGGCGCGCAGTTTGGTTAGGTCGGCCTGGGTGAAGCTCTGGTAACGACCTTTCAGGTGATCCGGGAACGGGATGTATTCGATTTCACCTTTACCGTGATATTTGACGACGGCTTCGGCGACGTTCTGGAACGGCTCGCCACGGCCGGTGCCGCAGTTGAATATGCCGGATTTTTCCGGGTGGCTCAGGAACCATAGTACAACCTTGGCCACATCTTCGACGTAGACGAAATCACGGGTCTGGCCGCCATTAGGGAAGCCGTCAGTGCCTTCAAACAGTTTGACGTTTTCGCCTTTCAGTACCTGATTGTTCAGGTGGAAGGCGACGCTGGCCATGCTGCCTTTATGTTGCTCACGCGGGCCGTAGACGTTGAAATATTTCAGGCCGACGATCTGGCTGTCGGTTTGCGGCATGATGCGGCGGACATATTCGTCGAACAGGAACTTGGAGTAGCCATAAACGTTCAACGGCTGCTCAAAACGACGTTCTTCGATGAAGTTGTCATTGCGGCCACCGTAAGTTGCAGCGGAAGAGGCGTAGATGAACTGAACGCCGTATTCCATGCAGTAATGCAGCAGGTCTTTGGAGTATTCGTAGTTAACATCCATCACGAACTTGCCGTTCCACTCAGTGGTAGCCGAGCAGGCGCCCTGATGCAGAATGGCACTGATGCCACCCCATTCTTCGAAGTGATCACCAGATACGATGCGGGCAATGAATTCATCTTTGTCGATGTAATCGGCGATATCCAGATCAACCAGATTGACGAACTTGGTACCGTCGGTCAGATCGTCAACTACGACGATGTCTTTACGACCGGCTTCGTTTAATGCTTTTACCAGATTACTGCCGATAAAACCGGCGCCACCCGTTACGATGATCATGTGCTATCGCCTCGCAGACGTTATCTAAGATGACTCAGCAGGGCTGAGGTTATGTTGGCAGTTTATCATATTTCATGCGCACTGCAGCTGCTTCGCTATCAGACGCCAGGTTCAGTATGCAGGCGGCGGCAGGCTCGGCCATCCGCATGAAACAGGTGACAGCGATGGGCAGGTAAGCCAATTTGGTAAGCTGAGCCTTCTTCGACGATGGCTACATCATGATGGCGGTAAATCAGCGACTGTTCCATTGCGTGTAGTTGCAGATGGATGTGCGTTTCGTTGCCGAGTTGTTCTACCACCTGAATGACTCCGGAAAGCTGGTGCGGACTGTTGTCGGCATTCAGCAAATGTTCCGGCCGGACACCCAGTGTCATGTTGTCACCGGCAGTGACTCCAGCCCCGTCGACGGGCAGCCAGAGGGTGGTTTGTCCGGCCAGTTCCACTTGTACTTGATGGGTTTCTGCCGCTGTGACGGTGACGGGTAAGAAATTCATTTTTGGTGAACCAATAAATCCAGCCACAAACTGGTTGGCGGGGTAGTGATAGATTTCCAGTGGTTTGCCGACCTGAGCAATACGTCCACCTTCCAGCACAACAATTTTGTGGGCCAGCGTCATCGCTTCGACCTGATCGTGGGTGACGTAAATCATGGTACAGCCGAGCTGTTTATGCAGTTTAGCCAGTTCGATGCGCATTTGTACCCGCAGGGCGGCATCGAGGTTGGAGAGCGGTTCGTCCAGCAGGAAGACGTTGGGCGCGGCGACCAGCGTACGACCTATTGCGACGCGCTGCCGCTGGCCGCCGGAAAGAGCTTTGGGCTGGCGATCCAACAGATGCGTCAGTTGCAGGATGTCAGCGGCTTGTTGTACCCGCTGCTGAATCTCGGCTTTGTGTGTACCGGCCAGCTTCAGGCCGAACGACATGTTGTCAGCGACGGAAAGGTGCGGGTAGAGCGCATAGGACTGAAATACCATACCGACTCCACGCTCTGCTGGTGGGATGTCATTCATGCGTTGTTCGCCAATCAATAAATCACCGGAGGTGATTTCTTCCAAACCGGCGATCATCCGCAGCAGTGTGGACTTACCGCAGCCGGACGGGCCGACAAACACCACAAACTCTCCGTCATTAATGTTGAGATTGATGTCGCTAGAAATGGCGATATCGCCATAGGTTTTACAGATATTACGCAGGGTTACACCCGCCATCACAGACTCCTGTTACAACTTTTTGCTGTTGGCCGAGATTGGAGAGTGTGCCTGTAGTCGGAAGAGGAAAGAATACTGAAAGTACTTTTTTGTGAGGTTTGAGCGATTTTGGTAAACGGCCTGATTAGTATCAGGCCACTGAACATTTATCGACGGGGTTGGATGCTGTTAATAAAAGTGGATCGGGCACTGGATGAGCCTAACCGTTCTGCCTCTTCGACCAGTGTCATAGCCTGCGCCATATCCCCTTGTTTTATGGCTTTTTTGATTTGCTGATTAAAGTAGTTTTCTGTCTCGGGTAAGGGGGCGATTTTGGTCAAAACCGGTTTGCTTTGGGCCGTTTTATTCTGCGCCGATTGTTCCTGGATAACTGGCAACGGTGTAGCTACTGTGTTGTTGGTGTCATGATTGCCGATGGTAATGGTGTCATGATTTTGTTCGGTAGTGACTTTCAGGCTGATGCGCCCCTGCGATGTATGCTGT
This sequence comes from Tolumonas sp., assembly GCA_041915645.1. GTDB lineage: Bacteria > Pseudomonadota > Gammaproteobacteria > Enterobacterales > Aeromonadaceae > Tolumonas. The sequence continues at coordinate 2,079 of JAYSBB010000107.1, read as the reverse complement.
GCTACAGGATCAGGAATAGCGGGTGGCTGGTTACCTGTGGCTTTGGCATAGGCTTTGGCGGCACCTTCCAGTGTGGTTTGTCGGGACAAATCCTGCGTGGAGGTATAGATCAGCGCATAGAGGTATTGCTGTCCGGGTGCTGGTGATAACTTAATGGTGCCTTCCAGCCGATCCCCGGTGAGTAAGGATGCGGGTTGGTAGCTGAACTGGTTGCTGCTATAGAAAGCGGCGGGTTGCTGTTGCTGATCCAGTATCAGTACGTTGGGTGCGTAGACCTGATTATTTTCAATAAGGCTGCGTAGTCGTAATGTCAGTGTGCCTCGATCAGCAGGCAGCTGCAACGCCAGTACTTTTCCGGCGATGTGTGGTTGCGACAGCGTTTGTCCTGCCGTACTCAGTTCTAATTCAGTGGTTTCTCCGGCTGAGAGTGTTTGCCAGTGCAACGCATGTAACTGGGTTACCGGGATGGCGGGAGCAGTGTCAGCTGTCGCATCGGCGGCAAAGGAAGTCGAGGTCAGCGGGCCCAGTGTCAGTGACAGTAAAAAGGCAAGAGTGGAATATTTCATGAGCGTGCCCCTGATTTAAGTGGAATTCAGATAAAAACGCCGGTACAGCAAAACCCGGCGTGAGGGGGTGATTACCACCAGGCTTCGAACTGGGCACCGAAGGTCAGCTGGTTGTCATCAGCGGCTGAGCCTGCGCTGAAGTTCTCAGTCCATTTGGCATAAGTACCGTACAGACGGATGGCCGGACGAGCCCAGATGTTATTACCTGCCTGCCATTGTTGTGCCAGGGTCACCTTGTACTGGTGGTTCGTTTCATCAGAGGCCTGGTCTTTAACGTGGTCATAACCGGTTTCCAGCAGGGTGCTCATGATGGGGGTCCATTTGTACATTGGACGGATGCCGGCGCTGTACCAGGTACTGCCACCGTTGTTGTCTAGGTCGGTTTTCTGATACAGACCGACGTACATCATTTCCCATTTGTCGTTCAGGCTGATGGCCCCGTGATCGATGATGCGTACCATGTCGCCGTTGTTATTCACCGACGAACCTTGGGCATGGCCGTTATTCCAGGAGGTCATCGCATCAGTGCCATATTGCACGACAAACTTGTTGAAACCATTCAGTACGCTCTGGGTATGTTCGGCAGTCAGCAATACGCCGTTTTTAGATGCACCATCTTCCAGCTCAATGCCATCCGCCGGATTCGCGTGACCATAGTCGAGGCCGAGTTCCAATGTGCCATTGGTATTGGTCGCCAGATTGGCTAACCGCAGATCGAAGATATCGTTGTTGATATCAGCCTTGCTGCTGACGGTTTTGCTTTTGACCTTGCCATCAGCAGGATCAAGGTAATATTCGGTTTGAGAACCGAAAGCAGCTGAACCACCCGCTTCGGTATCACGGGTTACGGCAGCAGACAGCTTACCGAAGCCGAGGTCGACGTTTTCCAGACCAGCTCCCGGGCCAGACACATCCCAGTAGTAGAAGTCGTTCATGTGCACATCATGGCGCTGGTAGAAACGTTTACCGGCCCACAGGTTGGCTCCCGGCAGGGCGGCAATCAGGTTTTTACCCTGTACGTTCATTTCACGGAATGCCGGATTGGTGGACTCCCAGTCATTTTGCTGAGAGACAGAGTAAGCCACGTTAGTATCGAGCGAGAAAACCTGATCGTTTTCTTTATACAGATCCTGCCCCAGTTTCAGTTCGGCGTAAGTTTCACATTCATTACCGAGACGGTATTTGGAACCAGCACCGGCCAGCTTGTGGCACTGCTGTTCGCCACCATCATTTGTCCAACCGATGCCAGAACGGGCATAACCGTGAAAATCGACCGCCATCGCGGAGGCGGAAGTCAGTACCGCACCAATGGCCAGAGCCAGCGGTAGTTTTTGCAGATGATGCATCATTGTAGTTTTTCTCCTTGCACTTGGCGTTGAGATTGGCCCGGGGGATAAGCGAGGGTTCCGGGCCAGATAAAGGGCTAAACGCCCAATTCTTTATGCAACCGACGGCAGGCTGTGCCGTCTTCGCGGAACAGGTGGCAGCGATGTACCGGTAAGCCGATGTCGAT
>JAYSBB010000106.1:310-7523 GCA_041915645.1 Tolumonas sp. | reverse complement strand
GCCGTTTGGCTAACACTTCCCCTTGCCGGGTGTGTAGAGGACTTTCACCTCCAAGTCATCTGATAGCCACCACAGTTACCAGACAGCGCCTGTCATAGCGCTGCGCGCCATGCCCGGCGCACAAACAGAAAAGGCATCCACTGGATGCCTTTCTACTTTCAGATGAATAATCGTTTATTCAGCTTCAAAATCTAACTCTGCCGGATAACTGTTCGGCGCTTGATTCGCCAGTTGCAGCTCAAGCAATGCATAACGATGTTCAATAAAATCATACACATTGTTAGCTAACGACAGTTTAAAGTAGGCATCGGCAGCATCAGTATTGCCCTGTAACTGCGATAGTTTAGCCAGATAGAAATAGGCTTCACACAAATGCTCTGCCAGCTGACGATTACTGCTGGTGCTATCAGCAATACGACGAATGAACTCAGCTGGTTCTTGTTTGCCGGTATAAACCGCAACAATATTCCATCCCCACTCGTCATTATGATGCGCATCATATTGCTGGGTCAGCGTCTGTAATGCTTTATTAGGGTCAAGTTGAGCATTAGTCAGAAACAGCCACAATGTCCGGTAAGGATCATCGGGTTTACGTTGCTGGAAAACCTGCATGTCTTTCAGGGCCAGCTCCGGACGATGTGCGTAATACAGCGCGATCCCCCGGTTCAGATAGGCATAATCATAACCTGGCGCTAATTCCAGTGCAGAATCAAAAGCATCATATGCATTGTCAAAATCTTGCTGTTGCGTCAGGTAAACACCGATAAAATTGTAGGCTTCTGCGAAATCAGGTTTCTCACGCAGAGCACGAGAGAAGTCGATCCGCGCCATAGTACGCAAACCGACTTTATCGAACATCATGCCGCGTTCATAAAACAAGGCCGCGCGTTGATCGCTATTCAGGTCATTCGAGGCCAGCAGTTGTCCTAAACGGGCAAGCGCCAGTTCATTCTGATAAGTCACCTGTAATGGTGTCGCCAGAACAACAGACGGTGGCTGCATATTTTTCGTATTCGATGACATACCACCGCTATGCTGACTGCAGCCAACCAGAGACCACACAACGACGACACAACTAAGGCGTCCTATCCGATTCCACAATTCCAACGACAACTCCAGACCTGAACAGGCTTTATTTTTTAATGTTATGCTTGTCTATATGCTTTGTCATGCAATCTTATTGATGTATCAGGAATTTCAGAAATCTTCCTCTACGGGATAATTTGCCTCAACCCAGCCCCGATAACCACCGTCCATGCTGATGACATCACGATAACCCATTTGTTGCAGATTATCAGCCGCTAATACAGAACGAAAGCCACCTCCACAATATAGCACCAGTGGCGTATTTAGTTCAGGGTAACGCGTCTCAATATCGCGTTCGAGAATGCCTCGCCCCAAATATTGAGCAGACGGCAAATGCCCTTTGGCCCATTCACTCTCTTCACGGACATCTAATAATACAAAAGGTCGATTTTGTTCCATCCAGCGTTTAACCTGATGAACATCAACCTCATTGACTCGTTGACGGACCTCATTTACAAAAGCCAGAAACCGCGGATTATGTTGCATGCTATATATGCCTGAAAAAAAGAGCGCTTACGCGCTCTTATGGTAATTAACTATGGTTCGTAACGCTCTTCAGCGCCTTCTTTTTCAACCATTTTTGGCATCAAATCTTCACGTTTCATCTTCAGATACATTGCCCAAGCACTGGCAACATAGATAGAAGAGTAAGTACCAAAGCCGATACCAAGCAGCAGTGCGGTAGCAAAACCATGGATCATCGGGCCGCCTTTCCAGTACAGCGCAATAACAGTAACCAAGGTTGTACCAGAGGTGATCAACGTTCTGCTCAATGTTTCAGTCATGGATACATCAATGATGTTCCGCATGGTTTCATTACGAATACGTCGTGCATTTTCACGCACTCGGTCAAAAACCACGATGGTATCATTCAATGAGTAGCCGATAACGGTTAACACCGCTGCCAGAACGGTCAAATCAAACTCCATTTGTGTCCATGAAAAGACACCCAGAGTAATCAACACGTCATGACCTAATGACAGCACAGCACCTGTCGCCATACGCCATTCGAAACGCAACGCGACATACACCAGAATACAACCCAGTGCAGCTAACATTGCCATAAACCCTTGATTAGCGAGTTCTGCGCCGACTGTTGGTCCAACATATTCAAGGCGAGTCAGTTTAACGCTGCTATCCAAAGAGGTAGCACTCTTCTCAACACCATCAGAAATTTTCTGCTGAGTCAGCTCGCCTTTTGGTGCAATACGGATAACGACATCTTTAGTCGAGCCGTAATACTGCACCAATGCACCGTCTAAACCTTGTTTGGTCAATGAAGAACGAACATCATCCAACACCGCTGGTGTACTGAATTTTAATTCCGCAATGGTACCACCGGTAAAATCCAGCCCCCAGTTGAACCCTTTAGTCACAATCGTAAAGATAGACAACAGGATCAAAATGCCAGAGATGATAGTGGCCGGCATGGCCACTTTCATGAAGGGAATGGTGTGTCCCGGTTTTAATAGCTGAAACATGACTATCCCCTTAAATCGATAACTTATTCACTTTGCGACCACCCCAAATGAGGTTAACAATGGCACGGCTACCCGTGATCGCAGTGAACATAGAGCAAAGAATACCGATCATCAGTACCAATGCGAAACCACGAACAGCACCGGTTCCCACCGCAAACAAAATCAATGCGGTGATCAAGGTGGTTACGTTAGAGTCAGCGATGGTCGAGAACGCACGTTCATAGCCAAGGTGGATGGCTTGCTGTACACCACGGCCAGCACGTAACTCTTCACGAATACGCTCATAGATCAGAACGTTCGCATCGACTGCCATACCGAGTGTTAACACAATCCCCGCGATACCAGGCAATGTCATGGTCGCCCCTGGGATCATCGACATCACACCGACCAGTAATACTACGTTAAACATCAGTGCAATATTGGCCACCATACCGAACAGCTTGTAGTAAATCGCCATAAAGACGACGAGGATCAGCATCCCCATGCCCAATGCCGATAAACCGCTATCGATATTAGCTTGTCCCATGCTTGGGCCGATAGTACGTTCTTCAACGATCTGGATCGGCGCAGTCAACGCACCTGAACGCAACAGCAACGATAAATTGTGTGCTTCCTGAGTATTGTCGATACCGGTAATACGGAAATCACTACCCAGACGAGATTGGATCGTCGCTACGTTGATGACTTCTTCATGTTTTTCGATACGACGTTTACCATCCGCACCTGGTTCACCAACTGGCTTGTATTCAATAAATACAGATGCCATGGCTTTACCGATGCTGTCTTTGGTCGCCATCGACATACGATTTCCGCCTACCCCATCAAGCTTAATACTTACTTGCGGGCGGCTGTATTCATCGACACCGGAAGAAGATCCCGTAATATGATCCCCGGTTAGGATCACACGTTTTTGCAGAACAACAGGACGGCCATTACGGTCGTAAAACAACTGTGAATTAGCCGGTACTTGGCCGTTCACGGCAGCAGATGCATCTGCATTCTCATCAACCAGACGGAATTCCAATGTCGCAGTAGCGCCTAAAATTTCTTTCGCACGAGCAGTATCTTGGATACCTGGCAACTCAACAACAATACGCGCAGCGCCCTGACGTTGCACCAGCGGTTCCGCTACACCTAATTCATTCACTCGATTACGAATGATGGTGATGTTCTGTTCCAACGCATCTTCAGTGATAGCTTTCAGTTTCTTTTCAGACATTGAAGCTTTGATCCAGAACTGACCTTTGTCTTCTGAATCAACTAGCGTGATGTCGGCATGACGCTTACGCAAATGAGCTAATGCTTTTTGCTGTGTATCGGTATCGCGGAAAGCAACAACAACTTCACTACCAGCACGACGAACACCAGAATAGCGGATATTGTCTTCGCGCAATTCGGTACGGAAATCCTGCACCAGCTGTTCCTGAGCCTTGTTAACTGCTTCATCCATATCCACTTCCATCAGGAAGTGCACGCCACCACGTAAGTCGAGACCCAGTTTCAGCGGGCCCGCACCAATTGAACTTAGCCATTTAGGTGTAGAGGGAGCCAGGTTCAATGCGGTTATAAATTTGTCGCCCAGTGCTTGTGTAACCAGCTCTTTCGCATGCAGCTGATCATCAGTGTTATTGAAGCGAACCAGTATCTGGCTATTTTCCAGTACGGCGCTTTTAATTGAAATTTTGGCGTCATCCAGCGATTTTTTAACTAAATCCATGGTATCAGCTTTGACATCGTGACCACGGATAGCTGAAACCTGCAATGCAGGATCTTCGCCGTAAAGATTAGGTGCGGAATAAAGTGTACCGATGATGACCACGAGGGCCACCATCAGATACTTCCACAGAGGATACCGATTTAACACGGTTTAACTCCCAGGAAAGTGAATTAAAAACTACAGAGACTGAATAGTGCCCTTTGGCAATACTGCAGTGATGAAGTCTTTCTTAATGGTGATGGTAGTCTGATCATTCAAGGCCAGAACCAAATAATCGCTGTCTGCAGCAATTTTCGCGATTTTGCCAACCAGACCACCAGAAGTCAGTACTTCATCACCTTTACCCAGTGAGCTCATCAGGTTCTTCTGTTCTTTCGCACGTTTTGACTGTGGACGCAGAATGAAGAAATAGAAAAACAGCAGAAAAATACCAACAATGGCGATCTGTTCAATACCACCAGTCACAGAAGATGCAGCAGCACCGTCAGCCGCATATGCGTTAGCAAAAAGACTCATATTATTTCCTCGTTGTTAGTTCAAATCGTATATTAATCAAGCGTTGGAACAGGTTTTCCCTGACGCTGATAAAAGTCTGCTACAAAGTCGTCTAATGTACCTGCATCGATAGCATCCCGCAAACCTTGCATCAGTCGTTGATAGTAGCGCAGGTTATGAATCGTATTCAAACGAGCACCTAAAATCTCATTACAGCGATCCAGATGATACAAATATGAACGGGTATAGTTTTTACAGGTATAACAATCACATTCTGCATCTAGTGTAGAAATGTCATCTCTGTGTTTTGCATTACGAATTTTGATGACACCGTTCGTTGTAAATAAGTGGCCGTTACGCGCATTGCGGGTTGGCATCACACAGTCGAACATATCAATGCCACGACGAACACCTTCCACTAGATCTTCCGGTTTACCAACGCCCATCAGGTAACGAGGTTTATCCTGCGGCAGTTGCGGACAAACATGCTCCAGAATCCGGTGCATGTCTTCTTTTGGTTCACCCACCGCTAAACCACCAACGGCATAACCATCAAAGCCGATCTCAACCAGTGCTTTTAACGATACATCACGCAGATCTTCGTAAACACCGCCCTGCACAATACCAAACAAAGCGTTTTTATTTTCAAGATCATTAAAACGTTGACGGGAACGGGCGGCCCAGCGCAGTGACAGTTCCATCGATTTTTTAGCCACATCGTGTGTCGCCGGATATGGTGTACATTCATCGAAAATCATCACGATGTCAGAGCCAAGATCGTGCTGAATTTCCATTGATTTTTCAGGTGACAGGAAAATCTTCTCGCCATTGATCGGGTTGCGGAAATGTACACCTTCTTCTTTGATCTTGCGGATATCACCGAGGCTGAATACTTGGAATCCGCCTGAATCGGTCAGAATCGGGCCATGCCAATTCATGAAATCATGCAAATCACCATGTTTGCGCATGATGTCCTGGCCTGGGCGTAACCACAGGTGGAATGTATTCCCCAGCAGGATCTGTGCACCAGTCTCTTTGACTTCTTCCGGTGTCATGCCTTTTACCGTGCCGTAGGTGCCGACAGGCATAAAGGCTGGCGTTTCAACCACACCACGGTCAAATACTAAGCTGCCACGACGTGCGCGACCTTGGGTCTTTTTCAGTTCAAATTTCATGTTTTTCCTTAACGTCAGAGAAACAGTCTGACTGTTTTATTGGGCATTAGCCCTGAGTGGCGTTGGTTTGCCGTGTAATAAACATGGCATCGCCATAACTAAAGAAACGATAACCGGATGTTATTGCTTCCTGATAGGCTTGCATCACATGCTGATAACCTGCAAATGCAGATACCAGCATGATCAATGTCGAGCCGGGTAAATGAAAATTGGTGATCAATGCATCAACTACCTGATATTGATAGCCAGGATAAATAAAGATGCTGGTATCACCAAAGAAAGGTGAAAGTGCAGTGCCTGCTTTTAACGATGCCTGCGCAGCTGTTTCTAACGAACGCACGGATGTTGTGCCTACTGCAACAACTCGCCCTCCCCGCGCGCGGGTAGCATTAATCTTTTCAATCACCTCTGCAGGCACTTCTGCATATTCGCTATGCATCTGGTGATCTTCCAGCCGTTCAACCCGCACTGGCTGGAATGTGCCAGCACCAACATGCAACGTGACAAAAGCGAGTTCGATGCCCTTTTGTTGCAATGCATCCAAGAGTGGCTGATCAAAATGCAGCCCGGCTGTCGGTGCGGCTACTGCACCTGGGCGTTCATTATAAACAGTCTGATAACGCTCTTTATCAGAGTTTTCATCCGGACGATCGATATATGGCGGCAGCGGCATATGACCGATCTGATTCAGAATATCCAATACCGGTGTTTCACCGGCAAAATGCAATTCAAATAACGCATCGTGCCGGGCTACCATTTCCGCAGAATAACCCTGCTCCAGTAAAATAACGGTGCCAGGTTTCGGCGCCTTCGACGCACGGACATGCGCCAGTACGCGATGGGTATCAATAATTCGCTCAACCAGGATCTCCAGCTTGCCGCCACTGGCTTTCTGACCAAACATGCGCGCCGGGATCACCCGAGTGTTATTGAACACCAGTAGATCACCAGGCCGCAGCAATTCCAATACATCACGAAATTGCCCTTGTTTGATTTCGCCGCTGTTACCATCCAGCTGCAATAAACGGCTAGCACTACGCTCTGGCATTGGATAGCGAGCAATGAGTTCGTCAGGCAAATCAAACTGAAAATCAGATACAAGCATGGGGAGAATTCTCTTGAAAAAACGCGGCTAGTCTATTGGTTAGAAATAGGTGAATCAAGTTGTTCTGATAGTGGCGAAAACGCTATTTCCCAACTAGGTTAATCAATAAGCACTTATACAAATGGAAGATACTGAATATGCTGCGTTCTATTAT
>JAYSBB010000106.1:0-300 GCA_041915645.1 Tolumonas sp. | reverse complement strand
AATTCAGCACCTTCATGGATGGCCGCATTATGGATCACAACAGGATCAAATGTTGGTTTTTGTAGTGGCACCTTGATTGACTCACAATGGATCATGACCGCGGCCCATTGTGTTGATGTAACTGATAGTCAGGGCCATGCCCCAACCATTACCGCTGTAATCGGACAAGCGGATTTAACCGTTATTACATCCCAAGCTGTTGTTGATTCAATTATTGTTTATTCAGGATACGACCGTTCAACTATGTACGGTGATATCGCTTTATTACACCTAACAAGACCACAATATAATCAAACCATC
>JAYSBB010000105.1:0-7557 GCA_041915645.1 Tolumonas sp. | reverse complement strand
GGCCAGTTCCGCGATAATATAGTTATTGAATAAGGTGTGGCCCTGTTCAAGCGGCATCTCTTTAAACGCATCGAGTGATTGATCGCCCAAGGCGGTGCGATCGACTAAAAACAGAATGCGTTTAAAGCGCTCTGTTTTTAAGAACCGATACATCAAGCCAATAATGGTGCGGGTTTTGCCGGTGCCGGTTGCCATAGCAAGCAGACAATTGCGCTGGTTATTGGCTAAGGCAACTTCCACCGCCTGAATGGCTTTTTGTTGATAGTCGCGTAGTTTGAGATAACCAAAACCCTCTTGCTTGAGTTTGGCTTCGGCGGCTTCGCGCTGGCGTTTGAGCTTATCAAGCAGCCCCTCCGGGGTATGAAATTTACTCAGTGCATGCGCCAGATTGGAAGGATGCCGCACATCGCGAAACCAGATCCCCGACTTTTCGGCCAGTTGCGGCACATATTCACGGCCATTGCAGGAATAGACGAACGGTAACTGATAACTGCCGCCATGGCGATCATCCCACGGCTGAGTGCGGCCTTCTAATGTCCACGGTGCAATCAGTGGTAGAGCGACATTAAAGCCATATGCATAACGTTCTGCTTGTCTGATTTTGCCAGAAACATCGACGTTTTCTTTTTTCGCTTCGACAGCGGCAACAGGCGTTAAACCGATAAACAACAGATAGTCGGCGCGACCTTTTTTGCCATTCATGTATGTGGGGCATTCTGCAATGGCCCGATTATGGCCTTTTTCAGGGCGTGCTCCTTTGCGCCAATCGAGTTGTTCGGTGTCGGCTTCCCAGCCCGCTTCGCGCAGTTGTTCATCGATCAGAATGCGGGTGAGCTCTTCATTTAATGAAAAGGATTTAGAAGCACTGGCGGTTTTTTTCACTACTGCATCGCGTTGCTGCTGCAACATTTTGCGGGTAGCGTCAGACTCTTCCTGCCACGCCTTGTTCATATCCGCCAGTCGATTTTCGAAGGCAGTTTGCTGGGCTTTTAATGCGGCTTCATGCGCTTTGGCTTGCTGGCTAAACTGGTTGGCTTCCGTTTCCATCTGATACGCCAGCGTTGCGTATTCCTCTTTTTCTTTACTCAGCAAATCGGTGAGTTGCTGGTTTGATTCAACCTGCTGATTGGCTTCGCTCAGTTGGGTTCGCAGCTCTGCTATCTGTGCTTGTAAGTCGCGTAAATGCTGGCTCGGGTCTGATGGCGGAATAAACGGCCCGGCTTTGAAGCTGGTGCCGTTTTTCCCCATGGCCTGGTGATACCAAACCGCTAAACCGCGACCTAGTTTCAGCCCTTCTAATGCTTCTTTGTGCTGTGTCCGGAATTGATGCGCGGCCTTGTTGCCTGCAATACGTAAAGTGTGAAATACATTTCGAATGTCGGGGTCGAGCGATAGCTCTCGGCTAACCTGATAGAGCAGATCGCTTTGTGAAACCCGTTCATCAAACGTGATGCCGCAGCGCGTTGCCAGATCTTGCGCTATCGCTTCACCAAATTGCCGCATTTTGATTAAGGTCGTGTTGGGGTCGCGCACAAAGGCTTGTTCAGCACTATTTGCCAACTCAAAGAACAGTGGGTCGTGTTCTTTTAAGAATCCAAAGTTACTGTATTCACTGTTGTTTGGCGTTGTTTGCGGCATCCCTTCCCCATACATCTGACAGGTATATACACTTAGTTGTCAGAATGACAAAAGAAGAGTCGTTTGTGAATTATTTTCAGCACCTCCCCGCCTTACCTATCTATAATATTTATATTCGTTATTGCTAATAAATGCTTTATATAATTCTTCAATTACCTTTAAACAGTAAATAGCTATCGGGAGCATTGTCATGATTTTGATCCAAGCCAGAAAGTTATCAAAAAATTACAATATTGGTGAAATTGAGAATATGGCATTGGAAAATATCAGCTTTTCTGTTGAAGCCGGCGCTTTTGCCGCTATCGTTGGCCCTTCTGGTAGTGGTAAATCGACTTTGCTGAATTTGATCGGTGCGCTGGATCACCCTAGTAGCGGTGACTTGCAGGTCTGTGCTACGCAAATTTCATCGCTCTCTCGTACCGAAGCCGCGAAATTTCGTGGTGATAATATTGGTTTTATCTTTCAGGACTTTAACCTTATCCCTGTTCTCACTGTATTTGAAAATGTCGAATATCCCCTGTTAATGATACGAAACTGGCCCGCGGAAAAGCGGCGGGAACGGGTCATGCAGGTACTGGCCGCGGTTGGTATGGTGGAGCAAGCAGAAAAAAAACCAGATCAAATATCTGGAGGACAAAAACAGCGTGTTGCCGTTGCTCGTGCATTGGTCGGTGAGCCTAAACTAGTTTTAGCCGATGAACCGACAGCAAATCTTGATCACGATACCGCCTATCGCATTATTAATCTGATGAAACAAATGCGTGATGACTTCGGCACAACATTTCTATTTTCCACGCATGATCCAAAGATCATGTCGGAAGCAGAGCAGACTTTCGTGCTGGAAGATGGTCGTCTCTCCGTAACAGGAGGTGCCCAATGATTGCGTTATTAAAACTTTCGGCTCGGAATTTGATGCGATATCGCCGGCGGACGCTATTAACAGCTATTTTGATTGCTGTTGGCGTAATTGCACTGTTGTTATTTGTCGCTACTGCGGGTTCATTTAAACAAGTTATGGTTGGCGGAATTACTGACAGTATGCTTGGTCATCTACAGATCCACCACAAAGGTTACACAGCCTCTATTGATAATCTTCCTCTCAACCTTGACCTGAAACCAAACGCGATAAAAAAGGTTGAAGCTATTCTGAAGTCAGAACCTGCCATCGCCAGTTATTCGGAACGTGTGAAATTGGGCGCCATGTTCAGTAATTTCAATGAAAGCACCAGTATCCGTTTAAACGGAATTGACCCCGTGACAGAGGACGCTACCGTTCCAACCCTGCGCCAACGTATTAGTGATGGAACATCAACAGGCTTATTAGTGGAACCAGGGCAGATCCTGATCCCTGCTTTATTGGCAAAAGGAATGAAAGTCAAAGTCGGCGACGCCATTGTACTGGTAGCAACTAATGCTTCCGGCTCAGTGAATGGCAAAAATTTTATTGTCCGTGGCGTGCTCGAAGCCGTAACCGGCCCTGGCGGTCGAGATGGATATATTCATATTGATGATGCGCGTGAGCTATTGCGGTTAGAACAACCCGATATCATGGAAATCGCCATCCGGCTCAAGAATATAAATATGTTGTCAGATGTGAATACACGTTTGTCTCAGCAACTCGATCAAATCCGCAATAAAGATGATAAACCCGTGACGGAATTGCACACATGGAAGGAACTCTCACCATTTGCCAATATCGTCAAAATGATCGACATGATGACCCTTTTTATCCGCATTATGCTCGTAACGATCGTTATGGTTAGTGTACTGAATGTCATGCTGATGGCAGTTTATGAACGCATCCGTGAAATCGGTACGTTAGCCGCAATAGGTACACAGCCTAATACCATCATGGGTATGTTTATCGGTGAAGGCTTATTGCTGGGGCTGGTAGGTGCAGTCGCTGGTATTTTGCTTAGTCTGGCAATACTTGCGCTATTGCAGATTGTACCGATCTCCTTTGCATTTGGCCGGGAAGTGATCACGCTGCATCCGACTCTATCACTAACCGATATCACTTGGGTGTTAGTTGCCGCACTTGTGGTTTCAGTGTTAGCCAGTTTACAACCCGCATGGCGCGCTTCGCGAATGGACCCAATAAAAGCATTACACCACGTCTGAACAGGAGATAAACATGCACTTTCTGAACTATCTGTTTGCAGGATGTCTGTTATCTTTGCCATTCACCGCCATGGCTCTTGATGGAAAAACCATATTGCAAAAAGTTGATCGTAATCTGGAGCCTGAATCATACGAGTCATATCGAAAACTTATTAATATTGAACCGAATAACTCTCGGAAAGAGTTCGTTATTTACTCGGTAAAAAGTGGTCGCGATAAAATCGTTACGCTGTTTCTTTCTCCTGCCAGTGATAAAGGCCGAACCACGCTGCGTCAGGGCGATAATATGTGGTTATATATTCCTAACGTTGGTAAGCCGATCCGCATCACCAGCTTACAATCCGTGACGGGAGGTGTTTTCAATAATGCGGACATCATGCGGGTGGATTACGCCGAGGAATATGATGTTGCTAATATTGTTGAACAAAATGATGCGTATCTGCTTACCCTTAAAGCGAAAAGTACCAGTGTTGCTTATGATCAATTGAAAATGACGGTTGATAAGTCATTACTGTTACCACGCGAAATAGAAGCCTATGCCAGCAGTGGCATGTTAATAAAAACACTGCACTTTAAAGATTTAAAAGAATTCGGCGATGGTATTAAACGGCCAGCAACCATTGAAACCGATAGCCCGCTATATAAAGGCTTCCGCTCAGTCATGCTTTATTCCGGTTTGAAGAAACGCGACGTTCCTGAAGACGTATTTACGTTGGGTTTCATGAGTCGTATCGAGGAACTACGGAAATGAGAACGTTGATCGCCATAGAATTTTTTTTGCTGGCGATCGCGTCATATTCTTCTTTGGCAGAGGATTTTTCTTTCGATCCTAACGAATATGAAAAGAAGACTTTTGAATTCAACGGCTATGTTGAAGCCAAACAGGAAGCGTTACGTTTGCAGCCGGAACGGGCTATTTATTTTCTGAATTACCCCGATGAACCAGCGCGCAGCTGGCTTTATCGCAGTACAGGCACGCTGGACCTAACAAGTAAGCTGCATCTGACCAATACGGTAGCGGATATCCACGCACAAGCCAGTTATGCGCAAGATCAATTTGTTACAGCGGAAGAATATGACAAGATCATGGACGGCGGTATCCGCTGGAGCCCTACCACAAATTATTCTGTAGATATTGGTAAACGGGTACAGCGCTGGGGAAAAGGTTATGCCTGGAATCCGGTTGGTTTTATCGAAAGGCCAAAAGACCCCTCCGATCCACAAACTGCGCGTGAAGGCTTTAATATGCTCAGTATGGAGTGGACCAAAACACGTAGCGGAGATCTCAGCACACTCACGTTAACACCTGTTATTGTGCCCACCTATGATGAGTTAAACCCTGATTTTGGCACTGAGGGAGCGCTTAATCCAGCAACGAAACTTTATCTTCTGGCTTGGAACACTGACATTGACCTGCTGTGGCTGGGTAAAGGTTCCAGACCACAAAGCATCGGATTGGATTTCTCGCGTAATATCAGTAGTGAGCTAGAGGTTCATGGTGAATGGGCGCATCAATATGCGGTGGGAAAAAATACCCTTGAGTCATCAGGTTCTACTCTGTTATCAACAATTAATCCCGATAGTTACTTATTAGGATCCCGTTATTTAACAGAACATGAAGTCACCTGGATTGTTGAATATCTTCATAACGGCCGAGGCTACAGTGCCTCTGAATTGGACAGTTATTATACATTCATTAACCGTGCAGTGAATTCTGGTCAAACCACCGCTCAGTTTCAAAAAGCCCGGCAACTCATGCAATCGGGTTATAACAAGGCCAATTCCGGTGAAAATTACCTCTATCTGCGCGCCAGTGTTAATGAACCATTTGACTGGCTTTATACCACTCCAGCCCTGACTGTTATCAGTCATCTGGATGATGGTAGCTTTCAGATCACACCGGAAATTAGCTACACCGGATTTTCAAACACTGAGTTACGCGCCCGTGCCATTTTATTATCACGCGAACAACGAACTGAATTTGGCGAGAAATTATCCCGCCAGCGATTTGAAATCTATGCACGTTATTTCTTCTGAATCAGGCAAAAGTCGCCTGCACATCTTTTGGCTTTGCATGATAAGACGCGGAAGTGATCAGTAAGTTTGCACTTGCTGCGACATATCAGCTGCGTATAACAACATCCTTTGTGAAATCGTTGATGGCTTAACAATAATTCGCAACCAGCCAGTTAATAAATCCACCGCCCAGAATCAAATACACGAAAAGAATACCGCCCAACATCAGCGGTTTAATTCCCGCAGAGCGGATCGCCCCCAGATGGGTGGTTAAACCTAATGCCGCCATCGCCATCGCGAGCAAGAAATTATCCAGCACAATCAATTCATGCGTTATTGATGCAGGTAACCAGTGCAGCGAATTGATACCCGCCATCACGACAAAAAACACGGCAAACCAAGGAATAGTTATTTTGCGGCTCTGTGCTGACAGATTGGCAGAACGAAATCGCAACCAGCCGGAAAGTAACAACAAGAAAGGTGCCAACATCATTACCCGGATCATTTTCACGATGACGGCAATATCCGCAGCTTTAGGCCCAATCGCCTGACCGGCCGCAAATACCTGTGCGACTTCATGAATTGTTGAACCGGCATAGACACCATAACTGTTCTGAGTCTGAAATATTGGTAATGCTGTTAACCCAAGATGATAGAGGGCCGGATACAAAAACATACCTGCCGTACCAAATACCACCACGGTTGCAACTGCAATACTGACTTTGCTGGCTTGTGCACGAACCACCGGTTCCGTGGCCATAACCGCTGCCGCTCCACAAATCGAACTGCCTGCACCAATTAATAACGCCGTATCTCTGTCTAGCTTGAAGATCCGTGTTCCAAGCCAATAAGCCAACAGAAAGGTAGAACTCAGCACCATAAAATCGGTAAGAATAGCCGTCATTCCTACCCCAGCGATCTGCTGAAAGGTGATCCGTAAGCCATAAAGTACAATCCCTGTACGCAGTAATTGCTGTTTGGCGACGCCTACACCTGATGCGCATGCACTCGCAATATGCGGATAAACGGTGTTACCTAAAATAATTCCTAGTGCAATCGCAATAGTCAGCGCACTAAATCCCCAATGTTGCGCCACAGCACTTTGTGCCATCAATAATCCCGCGATGGCGACACCAGCGGTAAAAATTAACCCCGTATAATGTGATTTGCTCACATCATTTTTATTTAACAACAATCTAATATACTGAGTCATGGCGGTACTCCTCTTGACCCGATCAGAGTAGCACCGATGTTTTCTATATCTAAATTCGTTATATCGATAGAACTAATTTAGATAATCAATTAACCCTTCATTTCAAGTGGATATACTCAATGTGGGATGAAAAATACCGTAATTCACAATTTGTTTATGGCACTTCACCTAACGATTTCCTGCGTGAAAGTGTTCATCATTTTGTCCCAGGGGGAAAAATTCTGTGTATTGCAGAAGGTGAAGGCCGAAATGCGGTCTGGTTAGCAGAGCTCGGTTTTAAAGTGACCGCGGTTGATGCCTCCGAAATTGGATTAGAGAAAGGTCGCGCTTTAGCTAAATCGAGAGGTGTTTCTGTACATTGGCTCCATGCCGATTTACAGCGCTACGATCCAGGCAAGCAGATATGGGATGGCGTGGTGGCTATATTCGCTCATCTACCGCCTGATTTGCGTGCGAGTGTGCATGCTGATTGCGTGGAAAGTTTAAAGATTGGTGGCGTGTTGTTGCTCGAAGCCTATACACCAGAGCAACTTAATTTCAAAACGGGTGGTCCACCCCATGTAGACTGG
>JAYSBB010000104.1:0-7559 GCA_041915645.1 Tolumonas sp. | reverse complement strand
CGGTCGTTACAACGGCGCATTTATAACGCTGACCAGATAAAAAATAAAGTTATTTAAAAATAAGCGACGCTACCCGATATTAGTCTTTTTGAGTGTAGTTAATCGTATCAGCCGTAATATATGTTACGTATGGCTATCGTAGTGTAATCTTTAATGTTGGGCGTTTAACCCTCAGGAAGGGAAACATAGTGTTCGATCATCAACGCAGGATAAATAGCGCATCTCTCCGCTTTGGCTTTATTAGCCGGAGCGTTATTTTGCGCATATTTGCATTCCTTTCTGCGGGGATGGTTATCGCTACACAGGTGCATGCCGCCGAAGTCGTCAACCTGCAATTGCGCTGGCATCATCAATTCCAATTTGCCGGCTACTATGCCGCGCTGGAAAAAGGGTTTTATAAAGAAGAAGGTCTGGATGTCCGCATCCACGCTGGCGATCCGGCGCATCAACCGGTTCCTGAAGTGTTGGCGGGGCACGCCCAATATGCGGAAGGCAATAGTGAGGTATTGTATCAGCGCCTGTTAGGAAAACCGCTCATTGCCCTTGCCGCGATATTTCAACATTCACCTTCCGTATTATTGACACGCCGAGATTCGGGTATCGAGTCCGTGCACGACCTCATGGGCAAAAAAGTCATGCTCATGAATATGACGGAAGATGCCGATTTTCTCAGCATGTTCCTGAGCGAAGGTGTTGCTCCTTCACAAGTACAGATCATACCCAGCAGCTACAATATCAACGATTTGGTGTCGGGAAAGGTCGATGCATTTAACTCTTACACGACCAATGAACCCTATTTCCTGAAACAAAAAAATATCGCTTACAACATTGTTGACCCATCCACTTATCGCATTGATTTCTATAGTGACATTCTGTTCACTTCCGAAGCGGAATTACGAAATCATCCCAAGCAAGTCGAAGCGATGCGCCGAGCCACACTCAAAGGCTGGCGTTATGCCATGGATCATCCCGACGAAATTATCACGTTGCTGCTCAATAAATACCATGTTGAAAAAACCAGAGCGCATCTGGAGTTTGAAGCTGCCGAAATGCGTAAGCTGATCTTTCCTGACCTAATCGAGATTGGCCACATGAACGCTGGGCGCTGGCAGCACATGGCTGACACTTTCGTCAAAGCCGGGCTGATCAAACCGGGCTACCAACTGGATGGCTTTATCTATGATACAAGCCCGAAACACGCTCTCGAATGGGTTCTTCCCCTCTTAAACGTTGCCTTAATTCTATTAACCATAGTCTCTGCGGTTACCTATTATCTGCAACGCCTGAATCGCCGTCTGACAAAAACACAAAGTATTCTCAGTGAAAGTGAAGAGCGCCTGCGCTTGGCGCTGGGCGCCGCGAATCAAGGTTGGTTTGACATCAACGTACAGAGCGGCGCCGTCTCTGTCAGCCCTGAATATGCCAAAATACTGGGTTATGAACCGGATGAATTCACCAGTAACTTACAGGTCTGGGAAACAGGTATTCATCCCGAAGATCGTCCGCTTGTGATGGAAACTTACCGCAAATGCTTGGCCGATGGCGAGCCAATAGCGATGGAATATCGTCGACAAAAAAAGGACGGTGAATGGATCTGGATCCGCTCCATCGGCAAATTTACCGCCTGGACACCAGAGCACCAGCCACTCAGAATGAGTGGTATTCACACCGACATTACCGCGCAAAAAGTAGCCGAATTTGAACTGGTACGCCAGGCGCACATCGACTACCTCACCGGCTTTAATAATCGCGGCCATTTTATGCAGCAAGCGGAACTCGAACTGAGGAGGGTGGTTCGCTACGGCGGCACGTTATCTATCTTCATGATGGATGTGGATCACTTCAAGAAGATCAATGACACCTACGGACACAAAGTTGGCGATCTCGTGCTGCAGAAATTGGCGGCGGTGTGCCGAGATACATTGCGCATGATCGATATCATCGGACGCGTAGGGGGTGAGGAATTTGCCATCCTGTTGCCAGAAACCACGGAGCAAGAGGCTATCCGAGTGGCCGAACGCTTACGCCAAGCGATCGCTAACGTAAAAATTCCTTTAGGCCATGGTTTACCGCTGAGCATCACTGTCTCGATTGGTATCACGTCGCTCATTTCAAAAGACGACAATATTGATGTTTTGCTCAGTTTTGCCGACAAGGCGCTGTATGCAGCCAAAAATGCCGGGCGGAATCGGATTTTTAATATTCAAGACCGCATCGGTTCTCTCGTCTCACAATAAAAACTCATTTGGCGTGCTAGAACCGCGCCGCTTTCAAGCGCTGAAACAGCCGATCCATCGCCCGATAGCCGAGAGCTTCCGCCAGATGCTGGCGCTGAATGCGACTCTCACCGGCAATATCTGCGATGGTACGTGAGACCTTCAACAGCTTATGCCACGCCCGCAGTGACAAACCTAATTTATGGATCGCGTTTTCCAGAAACTGGGCATCGTCGGTTAATAACGCACAATCACGTTCAATCTCGCGACTGGTCAGCATGGCATTCAGCTTTCCACTACGTGCTAGTTGCCGGTCACGGGTCGCGATCACGCGCATTTTAATATCAGCACTACTTTCACCGCGTTCCGCTTTTTGGCTTAGACTCCCTTTGGGTAACAGTGGAATTTCTACCGTCAAATCAAAGCGATCGAGGAACGGGCCAGAGAGTTTGCCCAGATAACGCAATACCTGATCGGGGCTTGCGCGCTGCTGGTCATCGAGATGCCCGCAGGGGCTGGGGTTCATGGCAGCAATCAGTTGAAAACGCGAAGGAAACTCCATCTGCCGTGCCGCTCTTGATATGGTGATCATGCCGGTTTCCAATGGTTCGCGCAGTGCATCCAGTGTGCGCTTTTCAAACTGCGTCAGTTCATCTAAAAATAGAATGCCATTGTGCGCTAATGAAATTTCCCCAGGCCGCGGTTTACTGCCGCCACCCACCAACGCCACCGAAGAGGCACTATGATGTGGCGAGCGAAAAGGTCGTAAGCGCCAATTTACCTTGCCAGGATTTAGCCCGCCGATGGAATGCAGTGCCGCCGTTTGTTGTGCCTCTTCATCGTTCATTTCCGGTAAAATACCGGCTAACCGGCTGGCTAACATGCTCTTCCCCGTACCGGGCGGGCCAAGCAATAACAAGTGATGTTGCCCACTGGCGGCAATTTCCAGCGCCCGTTTCCCCGTCTGCTGCCCAATCACATCTTGTAAATCAAGCAGCGGTAATGCATCTGCGATCACCTCCTCGCTTTCCGCCAGCGACAACGCTTGTTGCCCTGCCAACCAGCCGCACACTTGCAATAAACTGTCGCAGATATACGCCCGTTGCTGCTGAATCAAACTGGCTTCGGCTGCATTGGCCTTCGGTACCACCAGCGTACGCCCTGCTTGCCCTGCAGCTAACACGGCAGGCAACACACCTAATACGGAGCGCACTGCACCGGTCAGTGCCAATTCGCCTAAGAACTCATAGTCAGCCAGTAAATGATCGGGAATTTGCTCGGATGCCGCGAGAATTCCAAGCGCGATGGCCAAGTCAAAACGACCACCTTCCTTGGGTAAATCAGCGGGGGCCAAATTGACAGTAATGCGCTTGGCGGGGAACTCAAAGTTGCCGTTAATCAAGGCACTACGTACCCGATCACGCGACTCTTTCACTGAAGCCTCTGGCAAGCCAACAATATTAAACGCCGGCAAACCATTACTCAGATGAACTTCGACAGAAACTAACGGTGCATCAACACCCAGGCTGGCACGGCTATAGACCACAGCAAGTGACATGCAAAACTCCAGAAGCAATTTTGCACTGACACTAACCAACGGCTGCCATGAAAAACAGCCGTCAGATTTGGCGGGAAACAGCTATTTCGGACAGGTTGGCTCCACCGTGTACTGCTGTTTCACATCAATCAAACCCAGATGTTCAATGGTGCGGCGGCCAATCAAGACCGGGTATTTCATATCACCACGATCGCGTAAGGTGAATTGCTCTTCATACACCTGATCGCCGATACAAATTTGCATCAGCACAGCCGGACGATGATCGGTGCCACCGGCACCACGTAACGTCACATCCCGCTGAACTTCACGCTCATAACTCATGCTGTGCTGTTGATCATGGTCATCTTGCACTTCAACGACAAAACGAACCCAGTCACGGCCATCTTTGCGGAAACGTTCCAGATCGCGGGCATCGAGTGACGAGGTTAAAGCACCGGTATCCATTTTTACATTCAACGGTAATGCACCCGGCAGCAACAAGGCTTTTTCGACCCAACCGAATACTTTAGGTGGTGTTGATACCACACTGCCTTGCACCGGTTCAGCCGCATTAACCATACCCGTTGCCACTACCATCATTGCCACCAATATTGTTTTGATCCGCATGCTCGCCTCCAGATTGGTTCCTGTGTACTGAGCATAATCAAGGAAACTTAATTAATACTGAAATTTGAAAATAGCACGCCTTGAGGCTGAAAGCAGACATCACGGCGATATTGGTTCATATCGCCAGAAAAAACCGATTTCACAAAATGTTTTTCAATCAAGCATCATTAAGACAGTGAGTTATGCTAGATAACCACTAAAAACATAGTCGATAGAACCATAAAAAAAGCCCACTTGCTTAAGAAATAATCAGCCCGGGAGAAAAAACTGATTGTGTTTACGCACAGGAATATGCTAATTCTGTGTCACGCCCGCATGATTTTGCGGAACAAACCGGATTTTTTGAATTTTATGAGCAAGATTCAGTCTCTGATTAGCATTATTGTGATCCTGGTCGTGGTGGTGATTATTCCACCGCTCGGGGCGCGATTAGCTACTCGCTAATCAGGACGGAAAGACTCACAAACCCCCGAGCACACCACTCGGGGGTTTTTTTTTAAGCCATTTTTGCAGTCAAAAGGGACAAGGAAATGAACGGGGCCCAGTACTTAGTCAAAGCATTACACCAGCAGGGTGTTACCCAGGTTTTTGGTTATCCGGGTGGCGCGATCATGCCAGTGTACGACGCACTGTACGATGGGGGTATTCCTCACCTGTTATGTCGTCATGAACAAGGCGCGGCGATGGCCGCTATCGGTTACGCTCGGTCTACCGGTAAAGTCGGCGTCTGTATCGCCACTTCCGGCCCGGGTGCCACCAACCTGATCACCGGTCTGGCTGATGCGCTGCTCGATTCGGTGCCGGTAGTCGCGCTGACCGGTCAGGTTGCCTCGCCACTGATCGGCACTGACGCGTTTCAGGAAGTAGACGTGCTGGGCCTGTCTCTGGCCTGCACCAAACACTCGTTCATGGTGCAATCGGTCGACGAACTGGGCCAAGTAGTCGCCGATGCCTTCCGTATTGCCCGTTCTGGTCGCCCTGGCCCGGTGTTGGTGGATATCCCCAAAGACATTCAGCTGGCAAAAGCCGAACTCGACACGCTGATCGAACTCGTGGCCGAACAATATGAAAATGACGAACAAGACGCTATCGCGGCTGCTCGTAAGCTGTTGAGCGAAGCGAAAAAACCGGTGCTGTATGTCGGTGGTGGCGTGATAGCGGCTGACGCTGTGGCTGAGCTGCGCGACTTTGCTGCTATCACCAGCATGCCATCAGTGACCACCCTGAAAGGCATTGGCTCACTCGACCCGAACTGTCCGCAATTCTTAGGCATGCTGGGCATGCACGGCACTAAAGCCGCGAACTTAGTGGTGCAGGAAGCCGATTTATTAGTGGTTGCCGGTGCGCGTTTTGATGATCGGGTGACCGGCAAACTGGCGGCCTTTGCCCCACATGCTAAGATCATTCATCTGGATGTCGATGCCGCCGAAGTGGGCAAATTGCGCAGCGCACACGTCGGTCTACACGGCGACATGCGTAGCCTGCTGCCACAACTGGCCATGACCATGAATATCACCAGCTGGCGTGAACACTGTGTGGCGATGAAACATGATTTCCCATGGCGTTATGATCACCCGGGTGAACACATTTATGCGCCGCTGCTGCTGAAACAACTGAGCGAAGCCTTACCGGAAAACAGTGTGGTGTGTTGCGACGTCGGCCAGCATCAGATGTGGGTGGCGCAACATATGCAATTCAATAGCCCGCGCAATCACATCTCCAGCTCCGGTTTAGGCACCATGGGCTTTGGCTTACCCGCTGCTGTTGGTGCTAAAATGGCGCGCCCGAACGACGAAGTAGTCTTGGTCAGCGGTGACGGTTCCTTTATGATGAATGTACAGGAACTGGGCACGCTGCGCCGCGCTAAACTGCCGGTCAAAATGGTGTTATTGGATAACCAGCGTCTGGGTATGGTGCGTCAGTGGCAGGAGCTGTTTTTCGACGCCCGTTTCAGTGAAACCATCCTGTCAGACAACCCCGATTTTGTGCGTCTGGCTTCCGCCTTTGATATCGCAGGCGAAACCATCACCCGCAAAGAAGAAGTCTCCGCTGCGATTGCCAGAATGCTGGCCAGCGAAGGCGCTTATCTGCTGCACGTTTCGATCTCAGCAGAAGAAAATGTTTGGCCTCTGGTTCCGCCAGGTGCCGCCAATCAGGATATGATGGAGAGCAAACCATGAAGCAACATCAGCTGAATTTGATCACCGGTTCCCGCCCTGAAGTGCTGGAGCGTGTGCTGCGCGTGGTGCGCCACCGTGGTTTTGCTCTGTGTCAGTTAAATATGGAAACCGTACCCGATAGCAGTTCCCTGCGTATTGCCGTGACCGTGGAGAGTGAACGCCCGATCCAGCTGCTGCAGAGCCAACTGAACAAACTGATCGATGTGTTTCACGTGGAAGCACTGGATCAATCTGAACAATCTGCCTTAAAGATCAGCGCATAAGGAAATATAAGCATGTCACAGACTACAAAATACATTTGGTTCAATGGCGAAATGGTGGAATGGGATCGCGCTCAGGTTCACGTGATGACGCATGCCCTGCATTATGGTTCTTCTGTATTTGAAGGCATTCGTGCCTATGACACCCCGAATGGCACCGCGATTTTCCGTCTGAAAGAGCACATTCAGCGCCTGTTTGATTCCGCCAAAATCTATTGGATGGAAATGCCATTCGACAAAGCCGCCATTGAACAAGCCTGCTGTGACATCGTGACCAAAAACGACATGAAGAGCGCCTACCTGCGCCCACTGGCATTCATCGGTAACGTGGGTTTGGGCGTGTTGCCAAAAAGCGACAAAGTCGAAGTGATGATCGGCGCACTGCCTTGGGGTGCTTATCTGGGTGACGACGCACTGGCGAACGGTGTTGATGTCATGGTGTCTTCATGGAGCCGTCTTGCCCCCAATACCATTCCAACCGGCGCGAAAGCCGGTGGTAACTACCTGTCATCCCAACTGATTGCACGTGAAGCACGTCGTAACGGTTACGTGGAAGGCATCGCGCTGGATGTAAACGGTTATATCTCTGAAGGTTCAGGTGAAAACCTGTTCATCATCAAAAATGGCGTCCTGTACACCTCGCCAACCACCTCCGGCATCCTGCCTGGCATCACCCGTGACAGCATCATGACACTGGCGCGTGAACTGGGTTACACCATCCGCGAAGAGTCGCTGCAAC
>JAYSBB010000103.1:0-7719 GCA_041915645.1 Tolumonas sp. | reverse complement strand
TCGAAACCGGTGAGGAAGAAGCATTACCGGATCATCACAAAGCAGTGGAAAGTCTGGTCTCCGGCAACGTCTGGCAGGTGCTGGTCGAAGCAGGTCAAACCATCAAAGCGGGTCAGCCGTTGCTCATCATCGAATCAATGAAAATGGAAATTGAAGTGTTGGCTCCGCAAGACGGCAAGATCGTGGCGATCAACCGTGAGGCGGGTCAGCAAGTACGTGCCGGACAACGTTTACTGGTACTGGAGGATTAAAGATGACAGCAACCCTAACAACAAGAGCCATGACAACCAGAACCATGACCATCAGCGCGATCCATGCCGCTTATCGCAGCGGGGAATTGACCCCGCAACAACTGCTGAGCGAGTGTTTAGCGAAAGCTAAGGCGGATACCCATCTGGCTTGGATCTCCGTGCTGTCGGATGCGCAGTTAGCTGCTTATCTGAAAGGACTCGAAGGGCATTCGCCAGATGATATGCCGCTGTTCGGTATTCCATTTGCGGTGAAAGACAATATCGATCTGTTGGATCTGCCCACCACAGCGGCTTGTAAAGAATACGCCTATCAACCGAAAGAACATGCGTTTGTAGTTGCACAGCTCATTGCTGCGGGTGCAATTCCATTGGGCAAAACCAACCTCGATCAATTCGCGACCGGACTGGTCGGCGTGCGTAGCCCGTATGGTGCATGTCAGAACAGTTTTGATCCAACCTATGTATCGGGTGGATCAAGCGCGGGTTCTGCGGTTTCTGTTGCGCTCGGTCAGGTCGTCTTCTCATTGGGTACGGACACCGCCGGTTCAGGTCGTGTTCCTGCCTCTTTCAACAACCTGTATGGATTGAAAGGCACCAAAGGTCGTGTGAGTTGCACGGGTGTGGTTCCAGCCTGTCAGAGCTTGGATTGCGTGACGATCTTCACCACCACTGCGGCAGATGCGAAAGCGGTTTGGCAGGTGGCGGGAGCGTTTGATCCGGGTGATCCATTTACGCGCGCAGCGGTTGCAGCGAAAGCAATGCCAGCGGCTTTTACCTTCGGAGTGCCAGCAGCAGAACAGCTCGCGTTCTTTGGTGATGAAGCGGCGGAAGTGTTGTTCTGGCAAACGGTCGAAACACTGAAAGAACTCGGTGGTGAAGCGGTTACGATCAACCTCGATCCGTTTGTGCAGGCAGCGAAGTTACTATACGAAGGCCCCTATGTCGCCGAGCGTTTAGCGGCGATTAAAGCGTTCTTCCGTGAAGATCCAACCCGCTGTTTACCGGTGATTCAAACGATTGTCGGTGGCGCAGAAAAACGTGCGGCGGTCGAAGCGTATGAAGCGTTATATGCCTTACAGCGCTACAAACGAGTGACCGATGCGGAACTGGCAAAAGTCGATTTCATCGTCACACCAACCGCAGGCACGATCTACCCGATCGCCGATGTAGAAGCAGATCCTATTCAGCTCAACAGCAATCTGGGTCATTACACCAACTTTATGAATCTGTTGGACTACTGCGCGATCGCGATCCCATCGGGTTTCCGCATTACCGGCCAGAAACGTGGATTACCGTTCGGCGTCACCTTGTTTGCACCGGCTTTCCAAGATGATGCTTTACTGGCGATTGCGGATCGATGGCAGCGCAAACTGGAATTACCACTCGGGGCAACTGGTCAGGAATTCCCTGCGAATACACCCGTTGTGGCGCAGCCAACGAACGGCATGATTGATGTGTTGGTGTGTGGTGCGCATCTGTCTGGCTTGCCACTGAACTGGCAGCTGACCGAGCGCAAGGCCTTCCTGAAGCAAGTCTCGTCAACCGCTAAAGCCTATCGCATGTATGCGCTGGCGGGTGGCCCACCGTATCGTCCGGGCTTGATCCGCGATACTGACCATGGCGCAGCCATTGCCGTAGAGGTTTGGTCGGTTCCGGCTGAACATTTTGGTTCGTTTGTCGCAGGTATTCCGGCACCACTGGGGATCGGTAAAGTCGAGCTGGCGGATGGCTCGTGGGTGAGCGGTTTTATCTGTGAACCATGTGGTCTCGACGGTGCGGAAGAAATTACCGCGCTGGGTGGCTGGCGGGCTTATCTGGCCAGTAAATAGCCAAGCAAGCGGCAAACAACAGATAAAGAGAAGGCACCTGAAGGTGCCTTTGTTTTGCTAATCGATCATCAGTGTGCATATTCACTGTCAGGATAATTGGCCGCCAGCATTTGTCGGGCATGCAGGGCAAGATCCTTCAATTCCATCTTGTCATACGCTTGCACCATGATTTCCAATGCCGGTTTGGTCATTTCGGTGTCAGGATAATTTTCGATCAGGAATTTGGCATGGTTTGCCGCGGATAACCAAGCTTCGCGACGCATATAAAAGTCCGCAATGGCCAGATCGAATTTGGCTAAACGATTTTTCAGATAGACAGCACGGGCGCGCGCATCACTGGCATACAAACTGTTCGGGTAGTTTTTCAGTACGATCTTGAAATCATCAAATGCCTGACGCGCATAACTCGGGTCACGATCAGAGCGATCAATACCAAATTTATCATGGAAGAAATTATAATCTTCCTGCATGTTGGCTAAACCACGCATGTAATAGACGTAATCCACATCTTTATGCGTCGGGTTCAGACGTAAAAAACGGTCAATATTGGCAATCGCCTGCGCGGTATCTTCTTTTTTGTAATAGGCATAAATCAGTTGTAACTGAACCTGACTGGCATACGGACCAAACGGATAACGGGAATCCAGTGCTTCAAGAATATCCACTGCTTTATCATAATCGCCGTTGTGCAGCTTGGTTTGAGCCTGTTTATACAATACTTCCAGCGGTTCATCCGGCACTTTAGGTTTGTTGGATGAAGAGCAACCTGCCAGTAAAGACAGAGACAACAGCATTGCCGGGAACAAACGAACTACTTTTTGCATCGAAATTAGCTTCATATTGCCAAGGTATGTGAAGTATCCGTTATGCTCAGAGAAAAGAAAAGATAGAATGCTGCATTCTTGGCATCTGGCCACGTTTAAACTTACTGAGATCTGACATGAGTCAACCTATACACCTTACCGGCATCACCGAACCGCACCACGCAGGCAAGCGCCTCGACCAAGTGGTAGCGGAGCTGTTTGCTGATTATTCCCGTACCCGCCTGAAAGATTGGATACTGGCTGGCAAAGTGCTGCTGGATGGCAAAGTCATTTTATTGCCAAAAGAAAAGGTCATGGAAGGCCAGAGCATCGAAATTGACGCCGAGCTGGAAGATGATACCCGCTGGCAGCCACAAGACATTCAGCTGAACATCGTCTATGAAGATGAGCACCTGCTGGTGATCGATAAACCGGCGGGGTTAGTCGTGCATCCGGGGGCAGGCACCCCTGACGGTACTATCTTGAATGCGCTGTTGCACCGTTACCCGGATATTGCCGAAGTACCGCGTGCCGGCATCGTGCATCGTCTGGATAAAGAAACTACCGGTCTGATGGTGGTGGCGAAAACTGTTCCGGCGCAGATCCGCTTGGTGTATGCGTTGCAAAAACGCCGTATTACCCGCGAATACGAAGCTATTGTAGTGGGGCATATGACCGCGGGTGGCACGGTTGATGAACCGATCAGTCGTCACTCAACACAGCGTACTATGATGGCCGTGAACCCTATGGGTAAACCAGCGGTGACGCATTATCGTGTGGCGGAGCGTTTCCGAGCGCACACCCGTTTGCGTTGCCGTCTGGAAACTGGCAGAACGCATCAGATCCGCGTGCACATGGCACACATCAATCATGCGCTGGTGGGCGATCCGGTGTACGGTGGTCGTTTACGCCCGATCCGTAATGCCTCGGTCGAATTGAGTGACTACCTGCGTACCTTCCGCCGTCAGGCGCTGCACGCCACCATGCTGCGTCTCATTCATCCGATTACTGGTGAAGAGATGGAATGGCATTCACCAATCCCGGCTGACATGGTTGAACTGATTGAGGTGCTGCGCCTTGACTCGGCCGAGCATCCGGATGACATCGTATGGATTTGATCCGACCAGAGTGGCCTGCGCCTGCCAATGTGCAGGCGGTTTTCACCACTCGGCAAGGCGGTGTCAGCCAAGGTGTTTACCAAGGGCTGAATTTAGGTCTGCACGTCGCGGATGATCCGGCATTAGTCATGCAAAATCGCCAGTTATTAGCACAACAGCTGGCATTGCCGGCTGCACCGATCTGGTTGGAACAGGTGCATGGCACCGATGTATTCAATGCAGAAGCGCCTTGCGCTATACCGCCAAAAGCGGATGCAGCGGTGACTACGACAGTCGGTTTACCATTGACCGTGATGACGGCTGATTGTTTACCTGTCCTGTTTTGCGATAAAGCCGGCACCGTGGTGGCGACCGCGCATGCCGGTTGGCGTGGGCTGTGTGCGGGTGTGCTGGAAAAAACCATCGCAGCTATGCAAGTGGCACCGGATGAAATTCTGGCTTGGATCGGCCCGGCAATTGGCCCATCGGTATTTGAAGTGGGTGACGAAGTGAAAGCGGCATTTGTCGCGAACGACCCGCAAGCAGCAGCGGCTTTTGTTGCTCACCAAGATAAATGGCTCGCTGATCTGTTTATGCTGGCTCGCCAACGTATTAGTGCTGCCGGTGTCAGTGCTATTTATGGTGGTAATCAGTGCACATTCAGTAATGCACAGCAGTTTTACTCCTACCGCCGCGACGGCCAGACCGGACGCATGGCAGGCTTGATCTGGTTAACGATTAAATCTTAATCGCTGCCTCTTGAAAGCAATCCCGGCACCCCCATCTTATACTCAAGAGTAATTGATCGATAAGCGATCACACTAAGAGATAAGAGGTCCCGGGATGCGTTTAGATCGTCTCACCAGCAAATTTCAGGTTGCGATTTCCGATGCTCAGTCATTAGCACTGGGCAAGGATCACCAATTTATCGAGCCCTTTCATATTATGTTGGCATTGCTGGACCAGCAGGGTGGCTCGATCCGTCCGTTATTAACGCTGGCCGGATGCAATGTTGATCCGCTACGCGCCAGACTTTCCCAAGAATTAGACCGATTGCCCAAAGTGAGCGGTGTGGATGGTGACATCCAGATCTCGCCACAACTGGGCCGCGTGCTGAACATGTGCGACAAGCTGTCACAACAACGGCAGGATCAATTCATCTCCTCCGAAATGTTTGTTCTGGCCGCGCTGGATGATCGCGGCACACTGGGCGATATCCTACGTCAAAACGGCGTTAGCAAAGACAAACTGGAAAAAGCGATTGAAAAAGTGCGGGGTGGGGAAAAAGTCACTGACGCTGGCGCGGAAGAAAATCGGCAGGCGCTCAGTAAATACACCATCGATCTGACCGAACGCGCTGAACAAGGCAAACTGGATCCGGTTATTGGTCGTGATGAAGAAATTCGTCGCACCATTCAGGTTCTACAACGTCGAACTAAAAACAATCCGGTTTTGATCGGTGAACCAGGGGTGGGTAAAACGGCTATCGCCGAAGGCTTAGCACAACGCATTATTAATGGCGAAGTACCGGAAGGCCTGAAACATAAACGCGTGTTATCTCTGGATATGGGCGCCCTGATTGCGGGTGCAAAATATCGCGGTGAATTTGAAGAGCGTCTAAAAGCCTTATTGAACGAACTGGCGAAACAGGAAGGCAACGTAATCCTGTTTATTGATGAGTTGCACACTATGGTCGGTGCCGGTAAAGCCGACGGCGCGATGGATGCTGGCAACATGCTGAAACCCGCATTGGCGCGTGGTGAACTGCATTGTGTTGGTGCCACCACGTTGGATGAATATCGTCAATATATAGAAAAAGATGCTGCGCTTGAGCGCCGCTTCCAGAAAGTGTTGATTGAAGAACCATCGGTGGAAGACACCATCGCGATCTTGCGTGGTCTGAAAGAACGTTATGAGCTGCATCATCATGTGCAGATCACCGATCCGGCGATTGTGGCCGCCGCGCTGCTCTCGCACCGCTACATCTCCGATCGCCAGTTACCGGATAAAGCCATCGATCTGATTGACGAAGCGGCTTCCAGTATCCGCCTGCAAATTGATTCCAAACCAGAACAACTGGATCGTCTGGAACGCCGGATTGTGCAGTTAAAGATGGAACAGCAAGCCTTAATGAAAGAGTCCGATGTTGCCAGCGTGCAACGACTGGCGATCATTAATCAGGAGATTGCCGAAAAAGATCGCGAATATAACGAACTGGAAGAGATCTGGAAGGCAGAAAAGGCCGCACTGGCAGGCACTCAACATATTAAAGCCGAATTGGAACATGCCCGTCAGGATCTGGATGTCGCTCGTCGGGCCGGTGATTTAGCCAAAATGTCTGAACTGCACTATGGCCGTATCCCTGATCTGGAGAAACAACTCGATTTAGCCTCCCAAGCCGAAATGCAGGAGCAAAAGCTGCTACGTAACCGGGTGACCGATGCAGAAATTGCCGAAGTGTTGTCCCGCTGGACCGGCATTCCTGTTGCTCGCATGTTGGAAGGCGAACGGGAAAAATTGCTGCAGATGGAAGAAAAACTGCACGAGCGGGTGATTGGGCAAGATGAAGCTGTGACTTCTGTCGCGAATGCTATCCGTCGTAGTCGCGCTGGTTTGTCCGACCCGATGCGTCCGATCGGTTCGTTCCTGTTCCTCGGTCCAACCGGGGTCGGTAAAACGGAACTGTGTAAAACCTTAGCTGAGTTTTTGTTCGATACGCAGGACGCCATGATCCGTATCGACATGTCCGAGTTTATGGAAAAACACTCGGTTGCACGTCTGGTTGGCGCCCCTCCGGGATATGTGGGGTATGAAGAGGGTGGTTATCTCACCGAAGCGGTGCGGCGCAAACCTTATTCGGTGATCCTGTTGGATGAAGTGGAAAAAGCACATCCGGATGTGTTCAACATCTTATTACAGGTTTTAGATGATGGCCGCTTAACCGATGGGCAAGGTCGTACAGTCGATTTTCGTAACACCGTGATCATCATGACCTCGAACTTAGGCTCTGATCTGATCCAAGAACACCATCAGATGATGGCTTATCAGGAAATGAAGGCCATGCTGATGGATGTACTGACACGTAATTTCCGTCCGGAGTTCCTGAACCGTATCGATGAAACCGTCGTGTTCCATCCGTTAGGTATTGAACACATTCAGTCGATTGCGAAGATCCAACTCGGTACGTTGATGAAACGTCTGGAAGAGATGGGTTATAAAGTCGAATTACGTGATTCGCTGCTGGCTCATCTGGCAGAAGCGGGTTTCGATCCGGTCTATGGTGCCCGCCCACTGAAACGGGCGATACAACAGCAAGTGGAAAATCCGCTGGCGCAGGACATTCTTTCTGGAAAAGTACTGCCTAGTAAAACCCTAGTGTTGGATATCCAGAATGACAAATTGGTTGTGACGCAGCATTAAAACAGCAGCAAAATGAGCAAATTGGCCGATTAATTGGTCAATTTGCTCAAAATAACCCCGAACAGACAGAAAAATGCAAAATAGGGTTGCCTAAAAAAGTTCGGTCCCTATAATGCGGCCCCACTGAGACGGCAGACGCCAACACAGAGCAAGTTAAGCAGGTTGTGACGAACAACGCTTGACAAGCAACCGGGAAAGCGTATGATTCGCGTCCCTGACCTAACGGTCACGCTCTTTAACAAACTATCAAGCAATCTGTGTGGGCACTTGCGTAGATTGATTAGATTGAAAAAATTTAATCAATGATGCGAGTGACTAT
>JAYSBB010000102.1:0-7818 GCA_041915645.1 Tolumonas sp. | reverse complement strand
CGTGCCAGATCTTAAGTGCTTCACTTTCGGCGGAAGTATCGATAGAAGAATTAGCTGAGCAGGTGTTTTTATCGCCGTCACGATTAGCGCATCTGTTCCGCGAACAGGTCGGGGTCAGCATCGTGCGTTGGCGCGAAGATCAGCGCATCATCCGCGCCAAACTGCTGCTGCAAACTACGCCATTGCCGGTTGCCGTGATTGGTCAGCAAACCGGCTATGACGATCAGCTCTACTTTTCCCGTGTCTTTAAAAAGCGCGTCGGGGTCAGCCCGAGTGAATATCGTAAGAGCAGCAGCCCGCTGTGAGATGATCAGCCGTCAATCGGTTGATACCCTTCGTACTTGAAATTGCAGCATCGTTGACTGTGTTCACTCACCCCAATCACATAGTCTATCTATGCTCATGGGGATTCGTTCACTTGTCGCCTTGCTGCAACTCCAATTCCTTTGGGTATAGCGGGGTGGGTAACAGTAGCTGGTAAAAGGCCAGATCGAGCCAGTCGCCAAACTTAAAGCCAGCATGCCGAATCGTACCGGCATGCACAAAGCCCAGTTTCTCGTGCAACGCGATACTGCCCAGATTGCTGGCATCAATGCTGCCAATCAGCGTGTGATAGTCTTGCGCTTGTGCCAGTTCAATCAGATGTTGCATCAGTGTTTGCGCAATACCTTGTCTGCGAAAGGGGGCTGCCACATACACCGAATGTTCCAGTGTGTATTTATTGGCCGGGTAAGCGCGAAAGCTGCCGTAACTGGCAAAACCCATCAATTCACCAGATTCATTTTCGACCCCAATCACCGGATATTGGCCGAGTTCCTTGTTTTTAAACCATGACACCATGTTATCCATAGTGCGAGCCTGATAATCATACAGTGCGGTGGAATGCAAAATGGCATCGTTAAAGATGGCGAGGATAGCAGCCGCATGCCGCTCATAACTACATTGAATAATTTGCATAATGAAGTGGGTTATGCCGAGATCACGATGAGTGATAGCATAAGTGCATTCTTATCGGGCGTCAGTAAAAACGTAATGTCTTATTCAAAATGGAATTTATTTCGTAAGGGTTGGATTGATACCTTGCCGCTGGTGGTTGCTGCAGCGCCGTTTGGTGTGCTGTATGGTGCACTGGCAATTGATAATGGTTTGAGCCTCTGGTCGGTGTTAGGCATGTCGTTGCTGGTGTATGCCGGCGCATCTCAATTTATTGCGGTAACTTTGCTGGCTTCGGCCACCGCATTGCCGATCATCTGTCTGACGGTGTTTATCGTCAATCTGCGGCACATGTTATATGCCGCTACGTTAATGCCGCATGTGCGTGATATTTCACTGCCGCGCCGCACCCTGATGGCATTCTGGCTAACCGATGAAACCTTTGCCGTGGTCAGCCAACGTTTACAAAGCGAAGTGCAACGTGGCGAGCTGGTCTGGTATTACCTCGGTTCCGCTTTGTTTATGTATTCCAACTGGGCGCTGTGTACGCTGGTCGGCGTGACGATTGGTAAGCAACTGCCCAATATGACTTCATGGGGGTTGGATGTCGCCATGGTGGTGGCGTTTATCAGCATTGTTGTGCCGGTGCTGAAAAAGTTTCCGCAATGGGCTTGTGCGGCTGTTGCCGTGGTGTGCAGTATTTTCATGCGTGATTGGCCGAACCAAAGCGGTTTGATGATTGCTTCTTTATTGGCGGTGGTTACAGGAATGGTATTGGAAAAAGGAATGAAGAAATGAACCATTGGACGCTGATTATCGGCATGATGCTGGTGACCTTTCTGCCCCGCTATTTGCCCTTGTTATTAGCCGGAAAAATGGTATTTCCCGAGTGGCTGGAACGGGCGTTTAACTATGTACCAATTGCCGTATTAAGTGCCATCATCGCGCAAACCACCTTGATCCATGACGGTGCGGTGCAGCTGAACGCGCAAAATCCGTATCTGATCGCCGCCTTGGTGGCTTTTGTCGTCGCCTTGAAATGTCGTCAGCAGTTGATTGTGATCGGTTGCGGCTTATTGGCGTTTGGCTTGATGCGCTGGTGGCTGTAAAGAGATCTGACAAAAAGAAGAAAGGCGTCATATCGACGCCTTTTTAATTCAAGCAGGAAAACTTATTTCACAAGCCAGCTTATTTTCCCAGTAACCGTTGATGCAGTTTTTGTACAACTAGTGAGGCATCAGACTCAGGTACCAGGAAGCAGAGGTTGTGGGTGCTGGCACCGTAGCAGATCATACGCACGTTATGTTCGCTGACCGCATCGAATACTTGCGTACCCACGCCATTCACTTCACTCATGCGGTTACCAATCAGTGCAACCAGTGCCAGATCGGTTTCCACTTTCACTTTACAGAACGCATTCAGTTCATCTAATACGCCGTCATTTAATACCGAACGACCGGTGGATGAGCTGCCGGTTTGATCCAGCGTGATGGCAACACTAACTTCGGAGGTAGTGATCAGATCAACTGAGATGCCATGCTTGGCCAGAATGGTGAACACTTGCGCCAGGAAGCCGCAGGCATGCAGCATGTTCGGGCTGTGCAGTGTTAACAGGATCTGGTTACGACGCAGCGCAACGGCACGGAACAGCGGGTTAGATTCCGTAGTATCACGAACCCAGGTGCCACCAGCCGCAGGATCTTTACTGGAGCCAACAAAGACCGGAATACCTTTACGTACCGCAGGCTGTAAGGTCGCTGGATGCAGCACTTTGGCACCGAAAGTTGCCATTTCTGCCGCTTCAGAGAAAGAGATCTCTGGGATCGGGTGCGCTTCTTTCACCAAACGAGGATCGGTGGTGTAGATACCTGGTACGTCAGTCCAGATTTCCAGTTCATCAACACCCAGTGCTTCTGCCAGCAGGGCGGCACTGAAATCGCTACCGCCACGGCCCAGCGTGGTAGTTTGACCATCAGCGTTGGCACCGATGAAACCTTGTGTGATAACGATATGATCTTTCAGCAGCCCAGCCATTTCTTGCTGTGCCAGATTATGGATCGCTTCAATCGCTGGCGTTGCGCGGCCAAAGCGGCTGTCAGTGCGCAGCACTTTACGCACATCAAACCACACGGCTTTGTGGCCAAGATGGTTCATCATATCGGTGAACAGGCGGGTCGACATCAGCTCGCCTTGCGCAACTAAACGATCTTCCAGTGCAGCATCGCTGTTCTGAGTCGCCTGACGGGCCATATCGGCGATCTCTTTTAAGATCCCATCAATGGTTTGACGCAGTGGGGCAGGGTTGCCCAACTCGTTCAGAATGTTGTCCTGAATCGATTTGAGTTTTTTAAGATGAATTTCCTGCTCGGCAGCAGATAAGGTTCCGCGTGCCAGATCAACCAGCAGGTTGGTTACACCAGAGCTGGCGCTCAACACCACCACTCGGGTGTTTGCAGTTTGGGTAACGATGGCTGCGCAACGGCGCATAGCTTCGGCATCGGCGACACTTGTGCCACCAAATTTAGCAACAGTAACCTTGCTCACGGGCTCTCCTTGAATAAGCAGGTATAACAAACTGATACAACGAAGGTGCAACTTGTGCGGCAGGAAGGGAATTCTTTCCAGCCAGAAGCGCTCCACCCTCAGGTGACAGCCCGGAGGATTCAGCCCCCGCAGCCGACAACCACCATCGCCAAAGATGATGCTTATCTCGGCGTTACTCCCCCTGACTGACCTTCAACGGTTTTTGGCACCTGTTGTCAGCGACCTGGGTAACGCTCCTCTTCTGGCCCCATTTAACGTAGCAGCGGATAGCAAAGCTATGCGGATCTGCGCTGTGTTTGATGGGGTGCAAATTTATCTATTTGCGCGCTTATTGTAACAGGCGATCACCAAAAAGGGGAATAGTTACCGCTCGATCCGAGGTAAACAAAACTAAATATTGAATGATTTCAGTGCTTTTTGCGGTGATGAAATGTGATGAAGGTTTAACTTTATGTTAATAGCTGGTAACGAATGCAACAAAATGTGACGACTGACACGAACCACTATGGGGCAAGTTGGTAGATTGCGCTCCGTGGAAACCAGAAATCTCCATTGCCAAACCGGGGCCGACCATTTTGCGGCCCCGTCTTTTTTTGCTTCTTTTACTTTCTTACAGATCTTTCATCAGAATTTTAGAACGACGCTGGTAGTTATACAGGCGCTGTTTTTCCATCGGTAAGGCACTCACTTCAACCGGCTCAAAACCACGTTCACGGAACCAGTGGATAGAACGCGTCGTCAGCACAAACAGCTTTTTGATATTCTTCGAGCGCGCCAAATCTTCGATCTGTGACACCATGCGATCACCACGGTTGGAGCTGCGGTATTCCGGATGTACAGCCACACACGCCATTTCCGCCATCGCTTCTTCTTTAAACGGATATAACGCCGCACAAGAGATGATCATGCCGTCGCGCTCAATAATGAAGAAGTTGTCGATCTGCATTTCCAGCTGCTCGCGGGAACGCTTAACCAGAATACCTTCCGCTTCCAACGGACGGATCAGATCCAAAATACCGCCGATATCATCAATGGTCGCCTGACGTGCTTGTTCCGCACTGTGGCGTACAATCTGCGTACCGATACCATCGCGGGTAAACAGCTCTTGTACCAGCGCGCCATCTTCCCGGTAACTGACCAGATGGCTGCGAGGCACACCACCACGACAAGCAGCAATCGCGGAACGGAAATAACGCGCCGTACCTGAGCTGTCATCGCCAAGTTCTTCCAGACGAGTTAAATACTCTTCTGCTTGTTCTGGGAACAATTCAGGTACTACTTCGCCTTTTTCGTTGATAACACCCTGATGAGAACAGAATGAAATCAGTTTATTGGCATTAAGGGCAATCGCGACTTTCGAGGCCACTTCTTCTGAGCTGACACTGAAACTTTCGCCAGTCACAGAAAAACCGAGTGGAGAGATCAAGACAATATTTTGCATGTCTAACTGACGTTTAATGCCATCCGCATCGACCCGACGCACACGACCACCATGGAAATAGTCAACGCCTTCATCAACACCCAGTGGTTGTGAGGTCACGAAGTTACCACTGACCACGTTCAGATGGGCACCGGCCATCGGGGTATTGATCAGACCCATCGACATTTTTGCCATGATATCCATCTGCATGCCGCCGCAGACTTGTTTGATTACGCTGAATGTTTCATCATCAGTGACGCGAACATGCTTATGAAAGCGCAGAGGAATATTATCCTGAATCAGGGCTGCATCAATTTGCGGACGCGCACCAAAAACCAATACCAGCCTGATCCCCAGACTTTGTAGCAGCGCGATATCTGCGATCAGCGAGGAAAAGTTTTCATCAGCAACCGTTTCACCACTCAACATGATCACGAAGGTAGAACCACGGTGGTGGTTTACATACGGGGTTGAATGACGGAACGCATGCACCAGCATTGCATCTCTTTCACGTACCATAGTCGGTAATGTCCTAACTACAAAAGTAGCGCTATGATGGTGAAAAACCCCACTCGCATCAAGTATAAATAAGCAGAAATTGTGATTTTTTATGTATTTTGGTGCGGCGTGAAATAAAGGGTGAAATAAATAGCGGGAAATAAATAATAAATAGAGAGGAGAGTGAAATGGTCAGGGCAATTTGTTTTGATTTTGATGGCACGCTCGTAGACTCAGAGCATTTACATTATGCCGCATGGCAAGCGGAATTGCAGCCTTTTGGTTGTTCACTGGAAAAGAGTCGTTATATGGCGCAATTTTCCGGCGTTTCAACTTATGCGACCGCCAAGACATTGATTCAGGATTACCAATTACCTATTGCGACAGAACAACTGATGGCGCAGAAAACCGCGCGTTTTCTCTCTTTATTAGAAACTGAATTACCGACGCCGATGCCCGGTGCGCATGAATTACTGCGTGATATGCAACAAAGCGAACTGGCGGTTGCCTTAGTTACCGGCTCCTATCGGAAGGAAATCGAACCGGTGCTAGATAGCCTGGGCTGGCGTGATTTCTTTCCGTTGATCATTACCCGTGACGATGTACAAAATGCCAAACCACATCCTGAGCCTTATTTGGCTGCACTTGAGCGATTGAATCTTTCGGCAGACGAATGTCTGGCACTGGAAGATTCGGCGACCGGCATTCGCAGTGCGCACGATGCCGGGTTAACCGTGTTAGCCATCACGACGTCTCATACCAATCTGGCACACGATGTGGGTTACAGCGCCTTGTTTTATTCACTGCCAGAGGTGGGGGAACATGTCAGACAATTGCTTTTGTCGCCAAGCCGTCACTAATGATGCGTCTGCGTTATCCGATTTATTAACGCAACTGGGTTATCCCGATACTGCAGATTTTATGGTCAGCAAACTCAACGCCATAGCCAACGACGCGGCGGCAGCTTGTTGGGTCGCCGAAATAAATCAACAAGTGGTTGGGTTTTTATCACTGCATATTATTCCACAGCTTGC
Source organism: Tolumonas sp. (assembly GCA_041915645.1). Lineage (GTDB taxonomy): Bacteria > Pseudomonadota > Gammaproteobacteria > Enterobacterales > Aeromonadaceae > Tolumonas. The sequence continues at coordinate 1,389 of JAYSBB010000102.1, read as the reverse complement.
GTTAGCCGGTGATTTTGCCCGTATCAGCTATTTTTGTATTGATGAAACCGTGCGCAGTCATGGTGTTGGTAATGCGCTGTTACAGCAGGCGGAAGAGTATGCCCGTGAGCAGCGCTGTGATCGGATGGAAGTGCATTGCCATCAGCGCCGAGTCGATGCCCATCGTTTTTATGTGCGCGAAGGGTTCGCAGAATCACCCAAATATTTCATTAAAATGTTGTAGTTCCTACCCAAAAACAGGTATTAGATCAGCAGGATAACAATAGAAAACAGGGGGAATCACGGATGTTGAACAAACAGGTCAATTTTATCGTCGATAGTCAGGGCCATCGTGTGGCGGCTGTGGTGCCGATCGATATTTTTGATGAATTAATGACCCTGCAAAAAGCGTTGATGAGCAACAAACCCGGCGAGCGGGAAATGTATCGTTTTCTGGTCAAAGATGCCGAAGCCAGCGGCTACCCGGTGGGGCAGCGTTATAAACCGGGTTTTATGATTGCCCAAGGCTCAACGGCAACCTTGGAACAGGCTGGATCATTACGGCAGGCAGTGATTGATCTGCGTAATAACTTATTAGTGAAAGGTGTGTTGGTTCGCACCAATAACTGCTATTTATTTACTGATGATTATTTGTTTAACAGCCCGAGCCTTGCCGCCAGTCTGATCGCCGGTAATAACCGCAGTGGTCTGGATGCCTGGAGCAACGACACAGGATTTACCCTGAAACAATCCGGTTATGGGAAAAAATAATCACTGATGTTTATCGCCCGCCAGATGGGGTTTCTGCTGACCCGGCAAAGCCGGGATGTGGCAGAGCAAGCTCAAGTTGAATACTGGCTGGCGACGGAAGATGGCCCGGTTCGCTTAATTCTGGCTGGTGAACAGCTGAGTTTCTACCTGTCTGTGCGTGATAAAGAGCGTGCCTTAGAACTATTCCGTCAGCATCATCTGCATGGTCGTCTACGCACCACAACCTTAAACACCTTTCAGCAAGAACCGGTATTAGCCTGCTGTTTTCCCACTTTATCAGCTTATCACCGTGCGGTTGAATTACTGCATTTGCATCAACTGACCATCTACGAAAGCGATCTGCGCTTTGCGGATGTCTGTCTGATGCAGCGATTTATTACGGCAGGCATGCGCTTCAGTGGTCATTACCGGCAACGGGCTGGCTATCGGGAGGTGAAACTCACCGAACTTGAACCGGCCGAAGTCACGCCGCATTTTCGTGTGTTATCTCTCGATGTTGAATGCGCGATGGATGGTGAGCTTTATTCTGTGGCTCTGTTGCTGCGAGAACCGGATGGCCGTGAGATTGCGACGGTGATCATGGTCGGCACCGCAGAACCATCCGAGATGAACATCGAGTGGGTGAATAACGAATACTCG
>JAYSBB010000101.1:0-7849 GCA_041915645.1 Tolumonas sp. | reverse complement strand
CTATAAATATGGTCTGAAAACGCTGTATTACCATAACACCCGTGACGGTGCGGATGATGCACAATTGCAGGCAGCACAAGCAGACGATTGCGCCGGCGGTGCATGTAAGATTTAAGCAGGTATGGCCTCTCTTTGAGAGGCCTTAATACTCATATACCCAACCTAATTGGCGTTGATGTCTGAGAACGAAGGGTATAAGCAGGAATAGAATAATGGCGTACAGCACTTTCTCAAAACAACCGAACGATGCCCGCAAAGAGCCGATGTTTTTCGGCCAGACCGTTAACGTGGCACGTTATGACCAACAAAAATACGAAGTTTTCGAGCGCCTGATCGAAAAACAACTCTCATTTTTCTGGCGCCCGGAAGAAGTCGATGTTTCGCAAGATCGTATCGACTATCAGGCACTGCCACCGCATGAGCAGCATATTTTTATTTCTAACCTGAAATATCAGACTTTACTGGATTCTATTCAGGGTCGCAGCCCGAACGTGGCATTGTTACCATTAGTGTCCCTGCCAGAGCTGGAAACTTGGATTGAAACTTGGGCGTTTTCTGAAACCATTCATTCACGTTCCTACACCCACATCATCCGAAATATTACCAATGATCCGGCGATTGTTTTCGATGATATCGTGGTCAACGAACAAATCATCAAACGTGCGGAAGATATCGCCGGTTATTACGATGAACTGATTGAGCTGACTCAATACTGGCAGCTGCTGGGTGAAGGCACGCATCTGGTCAATGGCAAAACCGTGGTGGTTTCACGCCGCGAGCTGAAAAAGAAACTGTATCTGTGCCTGATGAGCGTGAATGCGCTGGAAGCGATCCGTTTCTATGTCAGTTTTGCTTGTTCTTTTGCCTTTGCCGAGCGTGAGCTTATGGAAGGTAATGCCAAGATTATCAAGATGATAGCCCGCGATGAAGCACTGCATTTAACCGGTACACAGCACATGCTGAACATTCTGCGTGAAGGCAGTGATGATCCAGAAATGGCTGAAATTGCCCGTGAATTGCACCACGAGTGTTTCGAGTTATTCAAAACAGCAGCGGAACAAGAAAAAGAGTGGGCAGCCTATCTGTTTAAAGATGGCTCTATGCTCGGTTTGAACAAAGATATTTTGTGCCAGTACGTCGAGTTTATTACTAACGTACGGATGCAAGCAGTTGGTTTGCCGTTGGCCTTTGATGCTGATCGTCAGAATCCACTGCCGTGGATCAACACTTGGCTGAATTCTGATAACGTGCAAGTGGCGCCGCAGGAAGTGGAAATCAGCTCTTATCTGGTAGGTCAGATCGATGCTGAAGTAAACCCGGATGATCTTGGTGATTTCCTGCTGTAATCTTGCGTGGAATATCACGCGATAGGAAAAAATCGGACACAATGAAACGGGAAAGTATCGCACGGGGCAAAGTGACCATAATAACCCCGCATACAACGTTTAAGCTTTCCAGCAACGAAAGTCTGCTGGATGGCTTGTTACGCACTGGCCATCAAATCGAGTATCAATGCCGTAATGGTTATTGTGGTGCTTGCCGCTGTAAGCTGGTGTCTGGGGAAGTCAGTTATCCTACCCTGCCACTGGCTTTTATTCCTGCCGGAGAGGTGCTTACCTGTTGTGGTAAACCAGAATCAACGCTGGTGCTTGATCTGCCCGCCGCGGGAAAGACAACAACCGCGAAGACGAATGAAGTAAAGAAAGAACAGATCCCGCATACTGTTTGATGTTAGCCTAAACATCTCTGTCATACGGGAGCACTGATATGTTTGGAATTCACGATCTCACGCTATTCATCATCTCTGGTTTTTTACTCAACGTAATGCCTGGCCCAGACTCATTGTTGATCATGTCCAAAAGCGCCTCTCACGGATGGCGCGCAGGTAGTATTGCCTCATTGGGGATTGGCTCTGGTGTGTTCGTGCATGTATTGGCCGCAGCCTTGGGTTTGTCTGCGATCCTGGCCAGCTCCTCTACGGCTTTTACCGTTGTAAAATATATCGGTGCCGCCTACCTTGCTTATATCGGCGTTGTAGCCTTGCTTCAGAAATCAAAAACTAACTCAGATGCAACATCACAAGAAAAATCATTACTCACGGCCCCTTTTTCCATGCGGGCGGTGTATTGGCAAGGTTTTTTAAGCAATGCGTTAAATCCTAAAGTAGCCCTTTTTTTCCTGGCTTTTGTTCCGCAATTTATCAATCACGATGCCTCCAGCAAAGCGTTGGCATTCATCATTCTTGGTCTGATTTTTAATTTTAACAGTATGTTGTGGTGTCATTTTCTGGCCGTTTCTACTTCGTTGGCCAGTAAACGCCTCAAAGTCAGTCATACCGTTAGTTTTTGGCTGAATAAGATGATTGGCACACTGTTTATTGCACTCGGCCTGAAATTAGCCTTAGCAGCAAAAAACTAGCCTGAGAATATGCGCTTATTTTTGCTATCATTTCTGTGATAGCTTGAAAGTGGTTAGCGGGGTTTGGTTGCGATATTTCATGGATAAATTCAAGTGGTTCGTCATCGCGTTCGTCCTCGGACTGACGCTGTGCACCCATGCGTTTTATCCGGCAAAAATCAACTTATCATCATCCGTATCGCCAATCACCCCCCAGCAACAACTGGCTGATAATTTGGGTACGTTTAAGTTTATTACCAGTAATCAGCAACTACGGTTACGCCTGAGTTCCGTCATCAATGATGATGACGAATCAAAACCGGTACTGTTTGATTTAGTTAAAACTTGGGGCGGCGATGTCATTGCACTGCTGCTTGCCGGGTTAATTCTACTCCTCGCACCCTTACTCCAGAAATACTGTTCCTGTACGCAAGCCTGTTTCCCTGCTGATTACTGGAACCTTAAAAATCTCCAATTCCGCTTTTCTCATTCCAGAAACTAATTTTTTCACTGTAGGTCTATAAACCGATCTATGCCTGATTTCACTCAGGCGTAGCGATTATTTCATCTCAAAATATGAATCAGACTATGATGAAAAAAAATGAAAGTCTCATCAAAAACCGGATGAGCAAATGGCAATATGCGCTTTTAGCGTTGATATTTATTACTTTTAGCTTTTATTCCCTGCCCACTTTCTTTGGTGAGCGACCAGCCTTGGGCCTGCATTACGAACAGGCATGGGCTGGCAACGATAAAAATATTCTGCAGGAAAATCAGATCTCACCGGAAACGGTGATCCACACGAAGGAAAAAACATTACTGGTTTTTTCGTCACAAGCCGATCAGCAACGAGCAAAACAACTACTAGAACTGAATGGTTATGATAGTAGTCAACTCACGCTCGAATTCTTCTCTGACTCACCGGGCTGGATGCAATCGTTAGGCGCCGCGCCGATCCGGTTAGGGCTCGATCTCCGCGGTGGCTCTCAGCTGTTAATGGCAGTAGATACTGACTTCATCGTTAAAAATCATACGCGGAATTTTGCCGATACTCTGCGCACTGAGTTTAAAAAAGAGAAACTACGCGGCACGACAATTACCGCCAACAACGATGAAGTGCAGATCACGTTACCAACGACACAGGAAATCAACCCGTGGCTGAAAATTATCCGTCAGGAAACCTCCGGCCAGACTAACCCTTGGGTTTCACAACGCGATGATAACCGGATAACACTGCGGTTGAGCGAAACAGAGCGTAATACCCTGATCAATAATGGCGTGACGCAGAATCTGTCGATCCTGAAAAAACGCATCCATGAACTGGGGATCGTCGAAGCCTCAGTGCAGCGCCAAGGGCAAAATGGCATTCGGATCGAACTGCCGGGTGTTCACAACCCGAAACAAGCCAAAGATGTGATTGGTGCCACCGCATCCTTAGCCTTTTATCAGGTCAGTAATACCGGTAGTTACCAGCTGCAAGATAAGTCGGCTCGTAGCATTAACATGATGCGTGAACCGGTGCTTAGCGGTGAACATATTGTTGATGCGCGTGCCAGTGCCGACGAAATGGGCCGTCCGCAGGTTAGTATTGTGCTGGATAAAACCGGTGGCGATAAAATGAACTGGTTCAGCAGAAATAATGTCGGTCAGGCTATGTCGACGGTGTTTACTGAATATAAAAATGCGCCTGATGGTTCATTAAAGGCCAACAGTCAGGTGATTAATGTTGCCACCATTCAAACTACATTGGGTAACCAATTCCGCATCACCGGGCTTGATAGTCTGAGCGAAGCACAGGAACTATCGATGTTATTACGGGCCGGCGCGTTGACCGCACCACTCAAAATACTCGAAGAGCGCTCGATTGGCCCGACGTTAGGTATGGAAAATATTAAAGCCGGATTCAGTGCCTTAGCCTTCGGTATGGTCGGCATGATGCTGTTTATGCTGGTGTGGTATCGCCGCTTTGGCTGGGTCGCCATCGTCGCGCTGATCACGAACTTACTGATGCAGGTTGGCTTATTGGCCCTCTTACCCGGTGCGGTATTAACGCTGCCCGGCATTGCGGGGTTAGTGCTCACTGTGGGGATGGCCGTTGACACGAATGTGCTGATTTTTGAGCGGATTAAAGATCGGCTGCGCGAAGGAGGCAGTCTGGCGAATGCCATCGATTTTGGTTATCGCTCGGCCTTTGTCACCATTTTTGACGCCAATATTACCACTATGATCAGCGCCATTGTGCTCTACAGCATTGGCTCCGGCCCTCTGCAAGGCTTTGCCATTACGCTGATCCTAGGTCTTATTTCCAGCATGATCACCGGTGTCTGGGGCACCAGAGCGGTTATCAATCCTATCTGGGGAAGAAGCTCCCTGAAACTGCTGCGGGTATAACATGATGAATCTATTTCGTACTTTAACGCTAACCCATTACCGTTATGCCGGGCTGATGCTTTCTATCATTCTGACCCTGCTTTCCGTCATTATTCTCTCTATCTACGGGCTCCATCTTGGTCTGGATTTTACCGGTGGTGTGTTGCTGGAACTTAAAATTCAGACCTTAAAAAGTGCCACCGAGCTAAATACCATTCTTAATTCATCATTAGCGAATTTTGTGCAGTTGCAATACAACGGCATTCCTGGTGAGTGGCTGGTGAAATTACCGCCGCAGGAAAATGGCTTTGTTGCCACTGAATTGGTGAAGCAAATCAGTGCTGAATTAAACCTGCCGGTTGAATTAAGTAAAACAACGATTGTCGGGCCACAGGTCGGGGCGGATCTCTTTGAGCAAGGGCTATTAGCACTTTTAGCTGCTTCAGTCGCGATCTCGGTTTATTTAGCATTCCGGTTTGAATGGCGACAAGCGATTGGGGTATTACTGTCTGTTTTACATGATGCCGTAATTGCGCTGGGTTTACTGTCATGGATGCAAATCGAGTTTGATCTGAATGTCATTGCTGGTCTAATGGCCGTCATCGGTTATTCGCTCAATGACAGTATCGTGATCTCAGATCGATTACGCGACTTACTGCGCAGCCCCACGGCGACAGACATTTATCAATGTTCAAACAAGGCAATCAAGGCCACCTTCAGCCGTACACTGATCACCTCAGGAACCACCTTATTTACCGTCAGTGCATTACTGTTATTTGGTGGCGAAGCGCTGTTTTCTTTTTCTTTTACACTGTTTATCGGGGTATTAGTGGGTACCGTCTCATCGATTACCATCGCATCAACGGTGCAGGAATTGTTGGGGTTAAGCGCCGAAGCATACCAAAAGAAAGAAGTGATTAACGATGACGGAATAACGGAATCACTCTGATTTTGAATCAACATCAGGGTTTATTACTTAATAGACCCTGATGTTTTTCAGCAATAACAGTGCTTAAACGATCTTTTTCTGCCACCAGCTAATGATAAAAAACAAACCGCCAGCAACACCAATCCCCCAGAAAGCATCGAGGCACGACATCACCACTGACTGCTGCGTCGCCAAGTTATAAAGCTGTGAAATTGAAACACTATAGTGCGCAACAGTTCGTTCATTCACATTCTCAGCAAGCCGCGTGTAATGTTCTGCTTCTCTGGTTTGTAAAAACACATTCGTCAGTGAAACCGCCGTTGAATTCATTAACTCCCGCAGCATATTTTTAGTCTGATAAGCTTGTGAAAATAGCCGGCTATCTGTTTCCCTGAAGGTATTAAATGCTGCAGTGCCTTGCCCTATCGCAGCAAAACCAGAGAGAAAAATCAGTGGAATCGCCATATCCCACAGGCGAACACCAGAACTTAAATGACTACTGAGCAGACCAAACATACTCAGGCAGGCGAAGGCAAATAAAAGATAGTGTTTCTGATTTGAATACTTGGCAGAAACCTTAAGATGCAACCAAGCAAATATCAGCGAACAGAGTGATGTGCTGGTCAGTAAAGCACCACAGTTAAGCACCGGGAACGAGAGCCCTTTTTGCAGAAAAATCGGGATCAAATAATTGGTGGAAGCGATAACCAGATAACAAAGCGCATAAATCATCAATCCAGCTAAATAACGACTGGAAAAGAAATGACGGAAAGAAAGCAGTGAATGGTGACGTTGGTGTTCAAACCAAACAAACAAGCCAAGCCCAATTATCGCCAACAGCAATAAACCACAAAATAACGACTCATCGCTAAAATAATCATACGGCGCATTTTCCACGATGTACTGCAATACAAACACCCCTGCCACCAAACAGAACATATTCGCAGGGTGCAATTTCCCGGCTGGCCGAAGCTTGCGCACATTACTTGTCGTCTTTCCTGTTAACCACCAGACAGCCGCGATTTGTGGCAGTTGAATCAAGAACAACGCACGCCAGCTGTAATGCTCCAAAATCAACGCAGCCAAAAATGCAGCCATCGCACTTCCGCCCACTAAGCTGTATGCCATGTAACGTATCGCTAATCCTCGTCCAGCTGGTGTTGGTGCAAAAAAATTAACATGTACGCGCGCCGCGGTAAAAAAGGCAGAGCCACCAATCGCCTGAATAACACGTCCGACAATAAACAACGGCGCCGCATCTGCATTAGCGCAAATCAATGAACCAACGGTAAAGAAAACAAGTGCGTAACGGATAAACCGCCGGTAACCAAGATGAGAAACCAGCCAATGATGCTGCGCGATCATTAAGATCGCCGTTCCTGCATAGACAGCGGTCGTCAAACTGTAGGTATGCAAAGTCATCCCTAAACCGCCGCACAGGTATGAGGATGAAAATGACAACATGGCATTCATAATAAATTCAATACAAACCATCAGGCCAATATTGATACGGAGAAGTTGCCGGATAATCGGCGGATTAAATGGAGCTGCGTACAACATGGATATACCTCGCAAGAGGTATATATTGTAAGAAAGTCATATCATGAATCAAATGAGCATATATAATAGCCATTATGAATGAAATGAATAATGCAAGATCGGCGAGCTTTTTCCAGCAATTCCGCCACTGGGATCTTAACCTGTTGGTGGTTCTGGAAGCGTTATATGCCGAACAAGGTAATGTAACCCGTGCAGCACAGCGGGTAGGTTTGAGTCAGTCAGCGTTGAGTCATGCCTTGAACCGTTTACGCGAGATGTTGGATGACCCGTTATTTGTAAAACGCGGCGCTAAAATGCAACCTACTGCCCGTGCAAGCCAATTAGCACCTTTTGTTGCGCAATGGCTGGATCAATTACAGGCGGAACTTAGCCCGCAATTATTTGATCCAATGACCATCAAAGCCTCATTACGCTTAGGAATGCCAGAGCATTTAGAGCGGTTGTTATTGCCCGATTTATTACGCTATTTAGGTACCCATGCACCCGGCATCCATATTCATGTTAAAGCAGTACCCATTTTTCAGCTCAGTGATGAGCTGGATAACGGCGGTATTGATTTTGCGATTACAGGTGCGCAAATTGACCTGTCTGAGG
>JAYSBB010000100.1:0-7949 GCA_041915645.1 Tolumonas sp. | reverse complement strand
TGGTCACGGCGCCATGCGTCCCTTGAGTCACCGCGGTGACGGACGCCGCGGCACTTTCGAACGAATCGTTAGCCAGTACATTGGTGGTGACGGCGGCATCTTCATTGGTCGACACGGTGTCATCGGCAATATCAGCAACCGGCTCGACGGTCACACTGACGGTAGCAGCAGCGGAACTCAGGGAGCCATCACTCACTGTGTAGGTGAAATTAGCTGAGCCATTAAAATCAGCATTTGGGGTGAAAGTGACAGTGCCGTCACTATTGAGTACCGCAGTACCACCCGTGCCGCTCGTCACGCTTTCAATATGCAGAGCATTAGAATTGCCATCGTCAGTATCATTGCCGAGCAGTTGAGCCGCAGTATAGGTTATTGGCGTGTCTTCGGTTGCGCTCAAAGTGTCGTTACTAGCCATTGGTGCTTGATTTGTAACAACCTCGGGTTGCGTATCTGCCCACTTGAAGCCATCGTTAGGACCGTTAACACTTGTGGAGCGAACGCCGAGCACGAAGTTTTCCGGATGTTCAGCTAAGTTATTTATGAAGTTTGCTAGTTGAATTTGATCATTGGACGACAGGCTTACACTGACCGTGCTGCCTGCACTAATAAGTGTTGTACTGAGTGGTTTTGCATAGTCGTCCCAGACAATCTTTTCTTGAGTCGAGGTGCCGTCATCGGTCCATACTGTGCTGGTACCGTTCATGTTGAGGCTGTTGTCGGACTTAGTTAGTGAGGTATACGAGGTAGCAAAGTCTTTTTCTGTATCGCCGTCTGAAAACCAGAGTGTACCAAGGCTGAACGAACCTTTATCACAAGCTATAGTGAACCCTGTTGTTGAGTCATAGGTGACGGTGAAATGTACAGCTGCATCCAGAGAGCCAAATTCCCAGTTATATGTAGTCATGATCAAATCCCTTTCATTTGAATACAGTTAATTTAGCGTCCTTCCGGATGCTCCTGTCCCACAAATAAAAACGCTGAATAATTGCTAACCAGTGCCCGCTGCGATGTTTTGTTTACTAAGATCTCTCTAAATTTAGTTCAGATTGATATTTCTGGTAGCTCTATACTCTGACGATGAGAGATCTGTGATGAGGAACACTTTGTAAGTGCGTTGTGAGGAAATGCTAGCGCCGGATATTTGCCGATGAGTTATGACAGTTTGGCTAATACCAGCTGAATAAACGCATCGCGGATCGGGTTATTGTAATGTGGGTTCCAGGCTATGCCGATATCCCATTGGGTGTAATCGCCCGATAAAGGAATGATATCTACCTCTTCCGGCGCAATAAACACCGCACTTTGCGGCACAATCGCCACACCCAGTCCGGCTGCCACCAGCGCCAGCAAGGTCTGATTATCGCCTGCATACTGTGCCACCACCGGATAACAATTATGAAAGGCCAGAAATTGATCGATCTGCCGATTAAAACGTTGCCCTTGTGTTGGCGTTAAACGCAGCAGTGGTAATTGCTCCAACTGGCGTAAGAAATCGGCTTCGTCATGGCCGGAATAATGGTGCCGGTTAACTGCCAACACCAATTGATCGGTTAATAATTTATGCGCGATCAGCGGTGGCTCAATGGGTAAACGTAAGAAGCCTAATTGCGATTGATCAGCTAGTAATTGAGCTATCAGCGGAACCGATGAGGTGTCTTGAAAGGTGATGGTGACATCGGGATACAGCACGCGGAATTGCGCGGTAAAAGACGACGCCAGACGCAGGCTGGAAAGCCCGATCCCGATCGCCAGCTTGCCGGATTGTCCTTTTAAAACCCGTTGTGCGTGTCGTTTTAACTGCTCAGCTTGCAAGACCAGCGTGCGGGTTTGTTCATGCAACTCTTTGCCCAACGGCGTTAATTCCGCTCCACGCCGGTTACGAGTAAACAATAATCCGCCCAGCGTTTCTTCCAAAGCATGGATCTGCTTGGAAAGCGCTGGCTGGGTAATAAATAGCTTTTGCGCGGCCTCGGTAAAATTCAGGCAATCAGCCAAAGTCACAAAAGCACGTAACTGACGTAGTTCCATTCCGTTTGGTTATCACTGGTGGATAATTATTCATTTTAAAGAATACCAGAGCTCTGCTGTAATCACTACATCGGTTAGGCCTAACCTTGATGCCAAAGATGAATAACGAAAGCAATGTAACCGGAGGTTATATGACGAAGAAATTTATATTTTTGATCAAGAATCAGGTCGTAACGCAAGTTTGCCAGGATGAAGAATACAGCGAACAGATTACGGAACAGTTGTTGAAACAAGGGTTTTATATTTCGCACCATCATATCTATGCCGACAATGACAGGAAAGCGATGGCGAAATACCGCGAGTTACAGCAGGATTAATTTATTTTCATCAGGTTCTGCCTGAGTGCAGAACATACCAACTAGGCAGGATTATCGGAATGAAATGTAAAGGTTTTCTCTTTGATTTGGATGGCACGCTGGTTGATTCATTACCGGCCGTAGAGCGGGCCTGGTCAAACTGGGCCCAGAGCCGGGATTTGGATCCGGAAGAGGTTCTCGGATTTATTCACGGCAAGCAGGCAATCACTTCGCTGCGCCATTTCATGCCGGGAGAAAGCGAAGAGAGTATTCAGCAGCAATTCAAGTTGCTGGAAAAAGCGGAAGCGGAAGATACCGTTGGTATCTCAGCGTTACCGGGGGCCGCCGAACTGCTGCATCGCTTAAATGAATTGTCTGTGCCTTGGGCTATCGTTACCTCCGGTTCTGTGCCGGTTGCTCATGCACGACATGCGGCTGGTGAACTGGCTCGTCCGGAAGTGTTTATCACTGCTGAGTTGGTGGCGCGGGGCAAACCAAATCCGGACCCTTATTTGCTGGGAGCTGAGAAGCTGGGGCTGAAGCCGGAAGAGTGTGTGGTGGTCGAAGATGCGCCAGCCGGTGTTCTGTCTGGACTAGCCGCCGGTTGTAAGGTGATTGCCGTGAATGCGCCAGATGATACACCGAAGTTAGATCAAGTGGATTTGGTACTGAAATCACTGGCGGTGCTGCAGGTCGAGCCTGTGCAGGGTGGTGAGTTTTTGATTAGCGTGGTTGATGCCTAGATTGTCGGGAGTAACATGAAACCACAGCCAGCAATCAGCGCTGTGGTTTCATGTTTATTACTGCTTGTTATTAAACCCACACTTAACCATCGCCAGCGTGGTATCCAGCATGCGGTTGGCGAAACCCCATTCGTTATCACACCAGACTAGCGTTTTGATCAGGTGTTTACCGCTGACGCGGGTCTGCGTGCCGTCAACGATGGCGCTATGCGGATCGTGGTTAAAATCGATTGAAACCAGTGGTAGTTCAGTGTAATCGACAATGCTGCGGAAACTGCCTTTTGCTGCCCGTTGCAGCACATTATTGACGTCCAGCACGCTGACGGCATTTGTAACCGTAACGCTGAGATCAATGGCGGTGACGTTGATGGTCGGTACTCGCACCGAAATCGCTTCAAAGCGGTCACAGAATTTCGGGAAGATACGCGTGATACCGGCGGCAAGTTTAGTATCGACAGGAATGATTGACTGGCTGGCAGCACGGGTACGGCGCAGATCAGGGTGGTAGGCATCGATCACTTGCTGATCATTCATCGACGCATGAATGGTGGTCACGGTGCCGGATTCAATATTAAAGGCATCATCCAGTAACTTGATCACGGGAATAATACAGTTGGTGGTACAAGAACCACTGGAGACAATACGGTGTTTCGGCTGTAACTGCTGATGGTTAACGCCATAAATTACGGTTGCGTCGAGATCGCTGCTGCCTGGGTGCGAGAACAACACTTTCTTGGCGCCGGAGGCCAGATGCATTTCACCATCCGCGCGTTTGCCATAGATGCCGCTGCAATCCAGCACAATATCGACACCCAGATCCCCCCACGGTAACTGGTTGATCTCTTTTTGATGCAACAGACGAATGGCATCATCACCAACATACAGCACATCGCGTTCCTGACGCACATCCCAGTCAAAACGACCGTGTGTTGAATCGTATTTCAGCAGGTGCGCCATGCCTTCCGCCTCTGCCAGCTCATTAATGGCGACAACTTTGATTTCAGCCCGACGCCCTGATTCGTACAGTGCGCGTAAGACACTTCGACCGATGCGGCCGAAACCATTGATGGCGATGCGGATGGTCATGCTTTACCTGATTCGTTTTCGTTGGGTTGATGCAAAGAAAAACAGAATAATCCTGTTTGCTGGTGGAACAAACGAAAAAACGGGATATTCAATGATATCCCATTAAAAATGTCCTGATTTAACCGGCAAAAGCGACTTCTGGTAAACCAGCAACATCCATCGGAATAGCCAGCACCGTACCTTCCAGCGGATGTGCAGCCAGATGTTCTGCCGACATGCCCTGGCTGGCACTGGTGACATACAAGGTTTTTAGATCCGGGCCACCGAAGCAGGGCATGGTGGGATTAGTCACTGGCAGCATGATCTCACGCAGCAATTCACCTTGCGGGCTAATACACAGCACGCGGCTACCGGCATATTGCGCTGACCAGTAATTGCCTTCGCTATCAACGGTGGCGCCATCCGGGCGTCCCATGCCTTCCGGTACATGGAAAAACAACTGTTGGTTACTGACTTCACCTGTTTCCGGATCGTAATCGCAGCGGTAGATATTGCGGTTTTGAATGGGCGTATCCGACCAGTAGAGTGTTTTGCCGTCCGGGCTGAAGGCCATGCCGTTACAAGTCCAGCTTTTGCCAATCAGCGGACGCACACTCAAATCAGGATTTAACTGATAAAACGTACCAAAGGATTCATCTTTACGGGCATTCATGGTGCCGGCAATAAAGCGACCTTTCGGGTCGCAGCGGCCATCATTAAAACGTTGCCAGGGTTTATCGGCTTCAGGATCAACAATGGGTGTTAAGGTCGGGTTGTTGATGTCATCAATAAAATGAAAGCCCGATTGCAGGGCGACTAATAACCCACCTTTTTCACGCCAAATAAAACAGCCAATCTCTTCTTGCAGCTGAATGACACTGTGCTGGCCGCTGGCAGGGTGGTGACGGTGGATCTGGTGCTTTGTAATATCGACCCACCACAAAGTCTGTGTTTCCGCATGCCAGCGAGGGCATTCACCTAGTTGATCGCGTTGTGCTGATAGTGCCTGCATGATGTTCTCTCCGAGAATGACTCAATGCAGATTAACAGGATGTTTCCGGTAACATAAAATGTAACCGGTTTTATTGTGATCTATATCAACCTTCAAATTTGAGTAACATCATGCTCTCTGCTATTTTTTGACATGGTTCGGTAAAAAAATAAATTCGTATAGATTGTAGATAGTTAGATAATAAGCTTAAATCTCAGTTAGATATAATCGGGGTGAGTTTATTCATAGCACGGAGTCCCCACCCGTCATGGTTCCTGGTGTTGCTAATGGTGGCAAACCTCTGACTATATGAGCGAGTTCTCCTTATGCCGTATGAGTTGAGTCAAGGCGTGGATCTGTTAAATGAAACAGAAACCTTCTTACAAACGCTTTTAGAAACCATCCCAGACATACTATTTGTGTTTGATGAGGAGTGTCGCTATCTGTGCGTGCTGTCATCAGAACACAACATCAGCAAAATGAAAGCCTCACACTTTGTCGGCAATCGTATTCATGACCTCTGGCCAACAGAGTTAGCCGATCGTTTTTATCACACTATTCGAGAAACACTGCGCACTGAACAACCACAAGCACTGGAATATGAACGTGACACCGTGATGGGATTGCGTTGGTTTGAAGGACGCACACAACCATTACCACAATCATTGTATGGTCGTAAAGCCGTGGTTTTTCTGGCGCGTGATATCACCGAACGCAAACTGGCTGAAATTGCCCGGATTAAATCGGAATCACAGCTTAATTCTTTGTATGAACTAGGGATTGTCGGCTTTGCGTTCAGTCTGACCGGAAAACAGTGGATCCGCGTTAACAGTTATTTGTGCGACTTGCTGGAGTTTTCAGAGGCTGAATTATTAGGCATGACTTGGGCCGAGTTTACGCATCCTGATGATTTAAAAAATAATGTTTTTGAATATGAGCAAATGCTGGCTAACGAAAATAATGGTTATACGTTAGAAAAGCGCTATATCAGCAAAAGCGGTAAAGAGATCCCGGTTCGCGTCGTGGTGCGTTGTACCCGTCATCAAGATGGATCGATTGAATATGTCACCACGATGGTGGAAGACATCAGCGAGCGTCGAAAAAACGAAGCTGAGATCCGCCAGTTGGCATTTTATGATTCGTTAACCGGGTTACCCAATCGACGTCATTTTAATAATCGTTTACGACAGGCGTTATCTGCCAGTGCCTTGCATAAACGAATCGGGGCGTTGTTTTTTATTGATCTCGATAACTTTAAAAATCTGAATGATACGTTGGGGCATGAAAAAGGAGATGGCTTACTCACATTAGTGGCGAGTCGTTTATCCGGTTGCTTATCACAAAGCGATATGGTGGCTCGGCAAGGTGGCGATGAATTTGTCGTCATACTGGAAGAGATCGGTAACAACACGCGGGAAGCTTTAACGCAATGTCAGCACATTGGTGAACGTTTACTGGATGTGCTGTGTCAGCCTTATTTTATTGATGGTTTTGAGCACAACACTACCGCGAGTATTGGTATCACACTGTTTGATGGACACCCGGAAAAGAGCGATGAGTTATTGAAACGGGCAGATATTGCGATGTATCAAGCCAAAGCAGCTGGTCGTAATACGTTCTGTTTTTTTGATAAAGAGATGCAGGACAAAGTTTCGCATCGGGCGGCGTTAAGTGCTGATTTATTCGTGGGAATACGTGAAGAGCAGTTTCGCTTGTTTTATCAACCGCAGGTTGAACATTCTGGTCGGGTTATCGGAGTAGAAGCGCTGATCCGCTGGCAACATCCAGAACGGGGCATGGTTTCGCCAGCCGAATTTATTCCTATGGCGGAAAAAAGCGGAGCGATCCTGACGCTGGGTCATTGGGTATTAAAAACCGCCTGTCAGCAATTGGCGGTTTGGGCAACTAAACCGGATTATGCACATCTGACGGTTGCCGTGAATGTCAGTGCCCGTCAGTTTTACCAGTCTGATTTTGTGGAAAAAGTGCTGCTGGCATTAGAAGAAACGGGTGCAGATCCGCGTTTGTTAAAATTAGAGCTGACGGAAAGCATGTTGCTGCAAGATGTTGAAGACATCATCACCAAAATGACATTACTGAAACGCATTGGGGTTGGGTTCTCGCTAGATGATTTTGGTACGGGTTACTCCTCGCTGTCTTATTTAAAACGTTTACCTTTGGATCAGCTTAAGATCGACCAATCTTTTGTGCGTGATTTGTTAACCGATGCCAACGATGATGCGATTGCCCGAACGATTGTGGCGTTAGCGGAAAGCATGGGATTAGCGGTTATCGCTGAAGGGGTGGAAACACAAGAGCAGCGCGATTGTTTGGCAGGGCATGGTTGTTATACCTATCAAGGTTATTTGTTCGGCCGACCGGCTCCAGCTGACGAGCTAAAATTATTCTGTTCGTAAGTTTATTAGCTGATCATTCCAATATTTCTCGATAAAACTCTTGTTTAAGTCTGATTTAAAGCAATTATTGCTCATCTCATACTGTCTTGCCTTATTCGATCAGGTTATTCTATCGCCGGTTTTTTTAATGGCAGGAACAGTAGTTCAATTTGCTGACTCAACAGTCAGTCTCTATTCGTGACAGAGGTTTTCATGGAAGTTCAAACTGAGGGTGAACTGAAACGCGGGTTGAAAAACCGGCATATTCAGTTGATCGCGTTAGGTGGTGCGATTGGCACAGGGTTATTTTTAGGTATTGCTCAGACGATCAAGATTGCTGGCCCTGCGGTATTGCTGGGTTATGCGCTGGGTGGTTTGATTGCTTTTTTGATCATGCGTCAGTTGGGTGAAATGGTTGCTGAAGAGCCGG